>SKZX01000098.1 GCA_007127175.1 Desulfobacterales bacterium | reverse complement strand
TTGTTTCATCCCTTCCGCATCGAATGAGCCGGTCGAATGTCATGGTCCATCCCAGAAGCGGCCCGTGTTTTTCAAAGGCGGTTTTTGCGTAAGCCGAGCAGGAGGGATACATGGGACAGGTCCCGTCCCGAACTGCTGAAAGATGGTTCAGGGGGCCCCGGTAGAACGCGATGGGGCCTGTGATTACCGTTTTTTCGGCATTTTCGGGGCCGCGGGCGGCACAACCCGGAAAGGCAACCAGAAGCATGCAGACAAAGACAGCTGCAACCAGCCGTGATAATGTACGGATACGGGGAAAAGTTGGTATTATTGATATGCGCATCATACCCATTAATATATAATCCTGTTTTTTTGTTTTCAACCCCTGAAAACACCGGGATCATCCGATGCGTTTTTTCTGATGAGGGCAATGATGCGGCTGATTCCCAGGGAAATGAAAAACCCGGTGGCGGCCACCATGATAATGGTTGCCCCGGAAGTAAGGTCCCATTGATACGAAACCCAAAGGCCGGTTATATTGAACACCAGGGACAGGATAACGGAGAAAAACATCATCGCCATAAGGGACCGGGCATATTGTTCCGCGATATAGGGCGGGATGGTCAAAAGCGCAATGACCAGGATCAGACCCACCACCCGTATAATAAAAACGATGGAAACCGCCACCAGCGCAATGAAAACAAAATACAGCAGGTTGACCGGAACGCCCCTGAGTTTTGCGAATTCGGCGTCATAGGAGATGGCGAGGATGTCGCGGTAAAAAAAGACGGTCAAAGCGACGGTCACAACCCCAAGCCCGAACATCCACCATAAGTCGGTCGAAGGGACCGCAAGTATGGAGCCGAACAGGTAACTCATGAGATCCGTGTGATACCCGGGGGTCAGGTCCAGGAGGATAACCCCCATGGCCATGCCCACGGCCCACAGCACACCGATAAATGTGTCCGCGCGGTTTTTGGCGGTTATGGCAACGGTTGTCATGATCAGGGCGGCGACCAGGGAGACGCCGATGGTGCCGTATATGTATGGGATGCCGAAGAAAAAGGCGAGCCCGATGCCGCCGTATGCGGCATGGGCAATGCCGCCCGCCAGAAATACCAGGCGGTTGACGACGACGAACGACCCGATAATGCCGCATATGAGGCTTGCAAGAACAGCGGCCAGCAGGGCATTTTGCATAAATTCAAATTGAAGGGCTTGGATCACGCTTAAAAATCCCCGTGGGTTTTGAGAATCCGGTGCGGCTGGCCGTGGGCCACCAATTCCACCGGGCAGTGATAGCCCATGTCAAGCATGGCTTCGGTAATCTCGTTGCCGGGGTGATAATGGACCGTCTGATTCACGCAGGCCACACTCTTGACATAGCTGGAAACAATCATCAGGTCATGGCTGACAACGATGATGGTTTTTGTTTCATTCAGTTTGCCCAGCAGGTGATAGAGCTCCGTTTTACCGCTTGTGTCCACGCCGGCGGTCGGCTCGTCCAGGATGAGGATGTCCGGGTCCGTGGCAAGCGCCCGGGCAATAAACACGCGCTCGCGCTGGCCTGCTGAAAGGTCTTTGATCCTGCGGTTTTCAAAACCGGCAATGCCCATCAACTGCACTGTTTCCATTGCCTTCTGCCGGTCTTCCGCGTTGATGCGGCCCCGGCCCCGATGCCGCAGGCGTCCCATCAAAATAACGTCGATGACGGAAATGGGAAAGTGAATGTTGATGTTGACATCCTGCGGTACGTATCCGAAGCAGTGGGCCATTTTTTTCGGGGAGCGGCCGCGTACAAGAATCTTCCCGGAATCCGGTTCGAGCAGCCCCAGGATGAGCTTCACCAGTGTTGACTTCCCGCCGCCGTTCGGTCCGATGATGGCCAGGAACTCTTTGTCCGGGACATCTATTGAAACATTGACCAGCGCCGGTTGGCCATTGTAGGAAAAGGAAAGGTCCCGCACCTGAATAATGGGGGTATCGGATGTCATGGGTTTTGGATGTCTCCGGTGATTTATTTCTTTGTATTGGCGCTCATTATCTTTATAATCACTATTTTTCCGGTTGCAAATCGCTGCAGATATCATTTAATGGTTGGAATAAGGTATATATCAACCAGACGCCGCAAAGGGCAGCGGCTTTTTGACGAGAGGCAGAATATAGCACATCATGTTTGACAAGGCAATTATAGAGCAGATAATGGACTCGTGGGTATCCGATCCGGTGGAACCCGGGGAAACCGCGATGCCGTCTTTTCCCTTCTCCCGTGAGGATATTGAGTATCTTGTGGAAACGGCTTTCCTGTCAAGCCTGAAAAAAGAGGAAGACCGTCCCATCACATTCAGCCTGGTGTTTTTGAGCAAGAAAAGAGCGGCAAAGACCTTCAGCGACCCCAACCGTAAGCAGCTGATCATGACCTTCGACCAGAGCTTCCCGCTGACGGTGGACAGCCTTTCCAAGGTGTCGCCTGCCTTTGACCCCCGGTTCACCTCGCTGGTCGTTGCCCCGCCTGCGGATGAAACAAAGAAGCGCTACGAAATATGGGGCGCCATGTTTTTTAATGCGCTTCCCAGCTATTTCGAACATATTCCGGAAGGGCGGGACGGTGAGATATACCGCCGGCCCAACGTGTTCATGATCACATCCGTAACGCCGGGATCCCTGATCATTTCCAAGGGCGACACCCAGATCGGCCGGTTTGTCGCCGGGAAATTCATCAAGGCCACACCATCCCCGTTTTACGCCAAGGCCATGGGCGGGTTCCTGTTCAACAAGATGAAACGGGATGCGGATTTCATTACAAAGGACTTTGCTGCCTGGAAAGTTTTCATACACTGCCTGGATTACCTGCTGTCTGAAATTTCGTCCCGAAGCCACGGCGCGTCTTTGCTGATCGTTCCGGAAAACAAGCTGCCTCTTTACAAGGATTATTTCACCGCCAAATATATTTTCCGGGAAAACCTCAAAATTTATGAGCTCATCCGCGAGTCCCTCACCATTGACGATCAGGCGGGAGACGCCGCCGTGCAGCGGCTGAGCTATAACCGGAAAATCGCTGAGCGCCTGCAGGTGCTTGCCCAGTTTGCCTCTGTGGACGGTGCGCTGATATTGACCGGCACGTTCCGCATCATATCCTTCGGGGCGACCCTGAAAGCGCCCAAATGGAAGGGCAAGGTGTTTGAGGGGCCGGACGGAAAGAGCAGGGGGGACAGCCTTTTTGATCATCAGCTCCTGGGCACCCGCCATAACTCGATGATCGATTTTATCGGCAAATGCTCAGACAGCACCGGTTTTGTCATTTCCCAGGACGGTCCCATACGCGGGTTGGTGCGAAAGAACATGAAGACCATGTATTGCTGGCCCGACTGCCGGGTCTCGATGTTCATATAACCCGATCGCCCCACACGGGTTCGGGGTCGCTGCCGGTATCGGGGTCGGCTTTTTTATGACGTCGCTGGGATTGCGCCCGGGGAAATAAACCAATGAAGCCATGGCGATTGGGCAAAAAAACTGCTGAACTATTAAACATCGGGCAAAGCAAATGGCCTTCCAGGGTATCCTCGCAATAGTCGTCTTTGTTGGTTTTGCCTGGCTGATCAGCGAAAACCGCCGCCGGTTTCCCGTAAGGGTTGCTGTTTTCGGGGTCATTGTGCAACTTGTCATTGCCCTGGCGCTTTTGAAACTCCCGTTTTTTGCAGCGGTCTTCATTTACGCAAACAGGGCGGTCCTGGCCCTCGAAGCGGCAACCCGCGCCGGCACGTCTTTTGTTTTTGGCTATGTGGGGGGCGGTGATCCACCCTATGCGGTGACGGACCCGGGCGCGACCTTCATTCTCGCATTCCAGGCCCTGCCCCTCGTGCTGGTGGTTTCCGCCCTGTCGGCCGTCCTGTTTTACTGGAAAATCCTGCCGAAAATCGTCAAGGGGATGTCATGGGTCCTGGAGAAAGGACTGCGCCTTGGCGGGGCCGAGGGACTGGGCGTGTCCGCCAACATTTTTGTCGGCATGGTGGAAGCCCCGCTGCTCATCCGGCCCTACATCGAAAAAATGACCCGCTCCGAGCTCTTTACCCTGATGACCACAGGCATGGCAACCATCGCCGGCACGGTCATGGTCCTCTACGCCAGCATCTTAAGAGACGTCATCCCCGATGTCACCGCCCACATCCTCACCGCCTCCATCATCAGCGTGCCCGCGGCCATCGTGATCTCCAAGATCATGGTGCCGGAAACCGGCCGGCCGTCTTCAGCCGAACTCACCGACCCCGATCCGGCGTCAAGCGCCATGGACGCGCTCACCCGGGGGACGATTTCAGGCATTCAGCTCCTGCTCAATATTGTCGCCATGATCATTGTCCTGGTGGCGGTGGTGCACCTGGTTGACCTGTCGCTCGGCCTGCTGCCGGATGCGGGGGGCGCAGCCCTCTCGCTTCAGCGGATCCTGGGATGGGTCATGGCGCCGGTCGTCTGGCTCATGGGCGTGCCGTGGCGTGAAGCCCCGGCTGCAGGTGCGCTGCTGGGAACCAAGACCGTTTTGAACGAGCTGATCGCGTATATCGAGATGACGGCACTTCCCGACGGTACGCTCAGCCCCAGGAGCCTTTTGATCATGTCCTACGCCCTGTGCGGGTTTGCCAATCCCGGGAGTCTGGGCATCATGCTGGGCGGGTTGGGCGGCATGGCCCCGGCACGACGCCAGGAGATCGTGTCCCTGGGTTTCCGGTCCATTGTCGCCGGCACTTTGGCCACGTGCATGACCGGTGCGGTGGTGGGGTTGTTGTTCTAAAAAAAAATCGGGGCCGCTTTTGCGCGTTCATCCTTTTGAACCGCGCAAAAGCGACCCCGATCCTGAAAAACTTTTCATGTGCGCAGCGGGCACGGCCGGCCGTGCCCGCAATTCTGCACCGAACCCCTTACGGGTTCATTTCGTAAGCGTCTTTCAAGCTGTAGACATACGCGTTTAAGAAGCGGTTGAAGCGCTCGGGTGCGTCAACCGGTTTCCGTATCATCTTCAGGCACCATTCACCCTGTTTTTCCGTAGTGTCCTGCTTGGAATACAGCTGAAGGGCGTATCGTGAAAAATCCCGGACCATGAAATCAAAGATCTGCTCAAGCAGGTCGTCATCATATTTTTCCATCTTGTATTTTTCAAGGATCAGCTGGCCGTAGGCCACCAGGGTGAATATTTCACCCACACCCAGCAGGAAGTCAATGTTTTTGGCCTGCTCCGGGCTTGGCGATGCATTGACCAGGAGATCCTTGAACACGCCGATCTGTTCCTTGAAGATGCTGACGTTGGGCAGGTCCACGCCGTTGTAGGCCAGGTTGTAATCATGGAACTGGATTTTCCCCAGCCCTTTTGTGGGCCCCTGCCGGAACAGGAACTCATCGTCGGCCGGGTCGTTTCGCTTCGGGATTTCCGGAAATTCGCCGGGGTTGAAAAAGTAGTTGGCGATGAACTTGATGATCAGCGCCATGTTGACGTGCACGGTTCCCTCCAATTTGGGCAGGGAGCGGATGTCGGTTGCCGCCATCTCAAAATAAACGTCTTTTTCAAACCCGCGCGCCGCGATGACGTCCCAGAGCAGGTTGATGACTTCTTCCCCCTGGGTGGGGACCTTCATCTTGGTGATGGGGTTGTAGAGCAGGTAGCGCCGGTCGGTTTCCGATGCGCTGCGCATGTAGTCCGTGGCCCGCTGGGAAAAAATCTTCATGGCCACGAGGCGGGTGTAGGCGTCCGTGAACAGCTGCTTGATATGGGGGAAGTCCGTGACGTACTTGCCGTAGAGGTTCCTGTGGCTGGCGTGGTTGAGCGCCTCGTAGAAGGCGTGGGTGGCAATGCCGATGGCGCCCCAGCCGAGGTTGAACTTGCCCACGTTGACGGTGTTCAGGGCGCAGTCCCAGGCGTCCCGGCCGTACGCCAGGATTTCGTTGTCGGTCAGGGGGTAGCCGTTGAGCGCGTATTCGGCCACGTAGCCTTCCCAGTCCACCACGTTCTGCACGAGGTCGTAATTTTCATGCTTCGGGTCTGCGACGAAAAACACGTATTCGTCTGTTTCCGAATCCTTGGCAAACGTGGATACCAGGGCGGCCTCATTGGCGTTTCCGATGTAGTATTTGCCGCCGTCGGCAACGTATTTGCCGTCGCCAAGCGGCGTTACAGACATTTCAGATGAATACAGGTCCGCCCCGTGGGTCCGCTCGGAAAGGCCGAAAGCGAAAATACCGCCTTCCTTGAGCAGTTTGCCGGTGGTTTTTTTGATCTCCTCGTTGTTTCCCATGAAAATGGGGCCGAGCCCCAGGATGCTCACCTGCCAGGTGTACCAGTGCGACAGGTTGTAAAATGCCAGGATTTCGTTGAAGTCGCAGATCCGGTAGGTGTCCCACCGCTTTTCCGGGTCGCCGTCTGCGGCGTATTTTGACGGCGTCAGAAGTGTGGCGAAGATTTCATTGTCCTTGATGAATTCCAGAAAATCGGAATACCACCGTTTTGCGTGGAAGTCGTCCTTGAGCTGTTTCTTGCCCCTGGACTCGAAGTATTCGATGGTTTTTTTCATGATTTCCGCCGAGCGCGGATCCAGGTGATCAAAGGTTTCTTTTTTGGGGTTGAGCAGCATGGGGATTCTCCTTTTTTGTTTTGTGCCTGGCCTATATGAGTTCCCACAGAAGACGCTTGAGCACCTCCTGTTCTTCCGGTGAAAACCGGGCCAGGATTTTCCTGTTGGCTTTTTTCCGTTCTTCTATGAGTTTTTCTTTTAAACCGTCCGCTTTTTCGGAGGTAAAAATACGGTGAACGCGCCCGTCTTCAGGGTGCGGCTCCCGGACAATCCAACCGGTTTCGATCATCCGTTCCAGCACGCCGGACAGGGTGGCCTTGTCCAGCTTCAAAAGCCTGGATATTTCCGTGGCGGTCATGCCGTTGCGGTACCACAGCCCCTCGAGCACGAGGTGTTGGATGTTGGTCAGCCCGTAAGGTTTCAACCGTTTTTTGAAATCACCGTGGGCCTTCTGGTACGCTTTCCCCAGCAGGAACACGAGGCATTCGGGCAGATCTTCCGGCAATTTTTGCATAGCGAATATATCCTTTGTGTACGAACTAATTATACCAGGCATTCTGAAATGTCAATAGTTTCAGGACAGGGCTGGAAGGGAAGCGGCTTATTCTGTTTAAGTATCTGTTTTATTATCAAGATAATCACATAATATATTGTAGGCGAAACAGTGCACCCATCCCCGGCAGGGGTGACAT
>SKZX01000051.1 GCA_007127175.1 Desulfobacterales bacterium | reverse complement strand
CGCTGCTCGTGCGACTCTGGGGATTTGCCGGAAAAAATACCAAAAAGCCCCATGCTTCCTCCTGAAAATAGTTGACGGGTTAAAATTTATGCATTCGGAAAAAGTCGTTTCCAGACGGCTTTGTAAAAAGTTCAAGATCAAGGCGCGAGCAATTATTGAAGAATTGAGTCACGCCTTTGGCGTGATGATATTCTTCAATAATTGCTCGCAACGCAGATATTGAGTTTTTTACGAAGCCATCAAAACTGAATCAATTGTGGTGTGCATTACCATTAAACGCAGCCCGGCTGCCTGTCAATGGTTTCCTTTGATTCACTGTTTTCAGGGACGACACACGTTGAATGTCGTCCCTTCAGGACTTCGGTTTTTTTTGCGTCATTTATTACCGGTGGTTGAAACCACCGGCTGCATTATATATCCCCTCCGGGGATGACCGGTGTCCCGGCAATGGTGAAAAATGTCCAAATGCCAGAATTTTCCGTAAGCAATTTCGTGCAGTTGCAAAAAGTATACGATTCTGATACGTTGCAGCCCATGAACAATCCTGCGGAAAGACTATCCGGCATTGACAGCCTGATGTTTGCCCTGGACCATCCTGGGCCCCCCCCGGTGATATCGGGCGCTTTTGAATTCGACCGTCGCCTTGATTTCAGTCATATCAATGCATTTATCGCCGATCGACTCCTGCGCCATGACCGTTTCAGGATGCGCCCTTCGATCAATACGGGGTTTCCTGTATGGGTGGAAGACCCTTCCGTCGACATGGACTATCACCTGTGCCGTTCGACCGTTGCGCCACCCGGCGGGAAAAAGCAGGTCCAGGCGCTTTTCACCGAACTGTCAGCCGAACCCCTGGACCCCGGAAAACCCCTCTGGCGGGTCCATTATATTGAAAATACCGAAAGCAAAGGATCGTACCTTTTCTTTCGCGTTCATCACTGCATCGGAGACGGCATATCCCTGGTCCGCCTTCTTCTTTCGATTACGGACACGGCAGTCGAAGCCTTTGAAAACCTTCCGGAAAACGATATCCCTTCGCAACATGCGAAGCGTTCCAAACGAAAATGTCACACGGTGTGCGATTATGCAAAAAAGAAAATAAAAACGGTCATTTCAGATCCCGCACAAGCACGGCAGTGTGCGAAAAACAAACGGGTCGCGTTGTCCGAAGCCGCCATGACCATGGCCAGGCTGCTCATGCTGCCGCCTGACCGCGAATGCTTTTTCAACCAGCCGCCGACAACCCTTCGGCGCATGGCATGGACCGCTCCCCTGCCGCTGGATGACATCAAAAAGGCCGGCGCCCGGTTCAACGCGACGGTCAACGATGTCATTGCCGCCCTGGCAACCGGTGGGTTGCGCCGGTACCTCGATCAAAACGGCATGCTCCAGGGCAAGCTTCCCATCCGCATGGCCGTGCCCGTCAACATCCGCCCAAGGGAGGCGGCCATCAGCGCCCAGGCCGACCTGAAAAATGCATTCGGCTTTGTCCTGGCCCCCCTCCCGGTATTCATACACGACCCGCTTCGCCGGATCCGGCGGGTCAGCGCCATTCTTGACCAATTGAAGCAATCATCGGACGCTTCCGTGGCATGGGCCGCCATGAACGCCCTGGGCGCCGTCCCCCCGGAATTTGCCAGGAAAACCGCCCATCTGTTTGCAGAAAAAATAACCGGCATCATCAGCAACGTGCCGGGCCCGGACCGTGAGCTGTATTTCGCAGGCGGGAAGCTTAAACGCATTCTGTTCTGGCTGCCCCTGGTCAAGGGCATGGGGATCGGCATCAGTGCCTTCAGCTATAACAACATCGTGTCACTGGGCATTGTGACGGACGCTCAAATGGCCCCCGACCCCGACGCCATTGCGCGGCATATCGAAGCCGAATTCAACATGATAGCCATTCAATGCAAAACTTGAGGCCCGTTATGCGCCCCGCCCCATGCCCGATGGGTTACCCCCCTGTGCAACGGCCCTGCCGATCCGGAGCAAACCGGCCATATCGCACACCTCGGCATCTTCCATGGGAATTTCCACGATTGGAATCCCGGCATCTGTTTCCCTGGCAAACGCCCGGATCACCTTTCTGTCGCTTTTGGCGAGTTGATAATACAGAAGGGATGCGGCCTCGATCTGGCGGATCATCTCACGGGGCAGAACATTTTTGTCGTAAAGCTCGCGCAAAAGCTGCCGGGCGCCGTCCGGTTCAGCGGCGGTGTGCACCCGGTTGATGATAAACCCGTGAAACGGCATCCCGTGCGACACCAGGCGATCATAAAAATAGCGGGCTTCCTGCATCGGATAGGTCCGGGGCGTGGTGATGGCGACAAAAGCGGTGGCCGGGTCTGAAAGCAGGTTTTCAACCGCTTTTGCCCTTTTTTGAAATCCGTCGAGCAGGACATCGTTAAACAGCGAGAAAAAACCGACCAGGTCCTCCATGGCCTGTTTGCCGATGACCTGGGATACCGCCTTGATAAATGGCGTCATGACCAGGCCGAAAACCTTGCCCCCCAGTTTACCGACCCTGGAGCGGGGCCTTAACAGCTTCATGAAATAGGGATGCCCCAGGAGGTTGAGCACCCGACGGGGCGCATCCAGAAAATCCAGCGCCCGGCGGCTGGGCGGCGTGTCCAGGACGATCAGGTCCCAATCCCCCTGTTCGTGTATTTCATAGAGCTTCTCCATTGCCATGTACTCATGGGACCCGCCCATATTGGCAGACAGGTGCCGGTAATACCGGTTGGAAAGGATCCGGTGCTTCATGTCCCCGGGCGCGTACCTGTCGACCAGTTGATCAAATGTGCGCTTGGCATCGAGCATCATGGCATGAAGTTCGCCCTGCGCGTTTTCAAAGGACGCCAGGGAGACCCGGCCGGCCTTGTCACTGAATTCACCGATCCCCAGCACATCAGAAAGCCGGCGTGCCGGATCAATGGTCAATACAATGGTTTTCAGCCCTGAAAGGGCGCCGTAAAGGCCGATGGCGGCGGAAACCGTCGTTTTCCCGACGCCGCCGCTGCCGCAGCAGACAACGATCCTCGGCCCCCCCGGTTTGCCAAGGTTTTCAAGCATCGCAGTCGCCTTCCGGCACACCTTCGGGCCGCGCCCCCGGTGCCGCCCACTGGTCTGCGATCTGCCGGATTTCACGGACGCTCATGTGGTTTGTAAAGAAAAAGGGGATTTCCACCACGGGGCAGGTCGCCCCCTGACGGATCGCATCAAGATATTTTTCATGTATTTTCCTGCGCGCGTAGTGGTGCCGGGCCGCTCCGAGCACCGCATCCAGGGCCGCGCAGCGGGAAACCGGCCCGCAGAGACGGCCGGGTGCGCCTGAAAAAAGCTCGTCGTAGGGTATTTCAGGGTTTGGGGACGAAAAAATATCCGGGTAAACGGCATTTAAGAAAAACGCCTGGACCGGAATACCGGTCTCGTCGCGGGCAGTCCCCATGAATTCGAGTGATTCGCGCATGGGGAGTTCTTCAGGAAGCGATACCAGGGCCAGCGCGGTTTTACGGTCGTCTTTCAACAGCACATCGAGCTGCTTTACCTGGGATACAATGGGGCCGACCCGTATCATGCTGATCAGCGTTTTCGGCAGCCGGAGCAGGTTGAGCACATGGCCCGTGGCCGGCGCATCAACAATGATAATATCATAGACAGGCACGCCGTCGGGCTGCCGGGCGGCCTCCCACCGCCACAGGCGCCCCAGGGTCATGATTTCCTTCAGACCGGGCGTGGCCGTGGCGAGGTAGTCAAACAGGCGGCTGCCGGTTATGCGCTTTGCAATAAAACCGGATTTGATATGAAACTGCGTGTATGCCGTCATTTCGGCTTTGGGGCGCACCCGGGCAATGGAGATCAGCTCCGTTACCGGCACAGGGTTTTCTTCGGTCTGCGTTTTACCGAAGACCTGCCCGATGGCCGTGCCTTCTTCGGTTTCAACAAGAAGCACCCGTTTACCCGCTTTTTCAGCCGCAAACGCGAGCGCCAGTGAGACCGTGGTCTTGCCGGTGCCGCCTTTACCCATGACCAGCACCAGGCGGCGACCGATCAACCGGGCAATGTCCGGGTGCATGACGCCTGTCGACATCGGCCGGAACCGCTCTTTCCCCGTTTTTCCGCTCACCCCTTATCCACCTTCCGCACGGCCGGTTTTTTTGATTTTTTCACTTTTTTTCCAGGGCCGCCGCTTTCCATGGCATCCATTCTATCAATGAGGGCCTCCATGCGCGCGCCCAGATCCAGGATTTCGTCCCGGCCGGCCAGGTTCAGGCGCTTCAGCGCCGCATCGATTCGCCGGTCAACAGTAACGCAAAGCCGCTCATATATAGATTCCAGATGCCGTTCGATTTCTTCGGCCGAGCTGCTGGGGTCTTCCCTTTCCGGTATTTTGGGATTTTTCAATGCGGCAAGGAGCTGGTCCAGTTCGTCTTGGGGCATTTCAGAAAAATTCCGGCGGACCGATTCCCAAAACGACCGGGCTTCCGTAAAAACGTCCTCCCCCCGCTTGAAAAACCAGGCCAGAAGGTTTTCGATTGTTTCACCCGGGTCCGGCCCCGAGCCCCCCTCCCCGGAAAGGATGCGGCCCGTGATATCATCGCCGGTTCGGGTTTCCACGATGGCGACGTTTTCGCCTTCATCGGCCAGTTGGATGATCGCGTCCCGGGTGATATATCGTTTTTCCATGGTATCATAGAACCTGCCGTTGGCATAACGCTTGATGCGGCGCATGAGCGATTCTCCGGGGTTGTAGGTTGTAAGTTGTAGGTTATAAGTTGTAGGTTGCAGGTTGTAGGTTGCAGGTTGCAAGTTGTAAGCTATACGGGTTGTATGGTATGTATTGTAAAATAAATCACGCAGCAAGTGAAGCATTGTATAAAACAATTAACCGCAAAACGGCGCATCGCCAGATATGATGCACAGATACCGCCTGAACGGTTTTTCACCCCCGGACCGGGCAAGCCCTGCAACCTGAAACCAAAAGAGTATGCAACCATGACGACAAAAGAGGACCGAAAACCAGCCATCGAACGCGCGCTCATCCTTTCCGGCGGCGGTGCGCGCGGCGCCTACCATGTGGGCGTGATCCGCTACCTCAACGAGATCGGGTGGAAGCCGGACCTGGTGTGCGGCACGTCCATCGGGGCCGTCAACGCGGTCGCTTACGGGACCGGGGTATCCACGGAACAAATGGCCGAGCTGTGGTACACCTATGACCGGAAAACGCTCAAGCAGTTTTCCATCAAAGGCATTATCAACAGCCTCAAAAAAAGCCAGCGCTACGCACCGCCGGCCGATACACGCCGTATCCGAGCCATTCTTGAAAAGCATATCGATATCGACGCCCTGCGAAAAAGCACCACCCGAATCCTGATCACCGCACTGAACATGAAAACGGGGCAGATCCGGTATTTTACCAATAAAGTCATCGATATTCCCCACATCATGGCGGCAACGGCGATCCCCATGGTTTTTCCATGGCAGCATATCGACGGCGTTCCCCACTGGGACGCAGGACTCATGGTCAATACGCCCCTTACGCCGGCCCTTGCATGGAAGGCAAAGGAAATCCTTGTGGTCCTCAACTCCCCGGCCGGCATTTTCGACGTCAAAGAGCCGAAAAAACAGGCGCACGTGTTTGAACTCACGGTGGAGCACGTGCTGATCGGCTCCTTTATGGCGCAGCTTCCGGACACTGCCTGGCAGAACACGCCGGAGGCCGACGTTTTTGAAACCCCGCCTTACCAGTCACCGCGGCTGAATCTCGCCCTCGGCGGATCGACGCTCCGCGTTGTTGCCCCGCCGAAAATGCTGGGGCTCGCATCCATGTTCAATTATTCAAGAAAACAGGCGGAGACCCTTATCAATGAAGGGTACGTGAACGCAAAAATGCAGCTGAAATCTTCGTTTTAGGGACCGGTTTCATGTCAACGATCCGGCAGCAGATCATCACGGTCCTGGAAAACGGGGACCATGACGTGCGGGAAATCTCGCAGCTTCTGGGTATAAGGGAAAAGGAAGTCTATGGGCATATGACCCACATTGAAAAAACCCTCTCAGCCCAGGGGAAAAAACTGATCCTGACCCCTGCGTCCTGCGTTGAATGCGGATATGCATTCAAGCGGAGAAGCCGTCCCGAGCGCCCGGGAAAGTGCCCCCGCTGCAAAAGCGAGCGCATCACAAACCCCCGTTTTTCAGTCGGGTAAGGGCCGGTCCGGTAACGGTCAGGCCGGAAGGGTCTTTTCCAGAAGGACCTTCTCCAGAAGGTCAAGCCGGATGGGTTCCACTACCGCATGACCGATGCCGTTGAGCAGCACGAAATGGATCAGATCCCCTTCCCGCTTCTTGTCGCGGGCAAGGGCGTCGATCACGGCTGGCACATCCATGACAGCGCGGGTGGGCAGGTCAAGCGATGCCAGCAGGTTTTCCAGCCGCGCCACATCATCGGCCGAAACCCTGCCCTGTTCCATGGAAAGCCTTGCAGCAGCCGCCATGCCGATGCTGACCGCGTGCCCATGGCGCAAGCCTGCGGTTTTTTCAAGGGCATGACCCAGGGTGTGCCCGAAGTTGAGCTTCCGGCGCTCCCCTTTTTCCCTTTCATCCCGTCTCACGATATCGGCCTTGATCAAAACGGAGCGGTGAACAATGGATTCAATGGTCTCGGGGTCGGCTGCCCCCGCTTTTCCGGCAAACGCTTCGAGTTTTTCAAAGTACTGGATATCGGCAATGGCCGCGTGCTTGACGATTTCCGCAAACCCACAGGCAAGATCTTCTTCCGGAAGGGTTGCAAGGAATCGCGGGTCGCAGACAACCAGCTCCGGCTGGTTGAACGTCCCGACCATGTTCTTGTACCCCATGAAATTGACGCCGGTCTTGCCGCCCACACCGGCGTCCACCTGGGCGAGCAGGGTCGTGGCCATGTAGCCGAAACGCACCCCGCGCAGGTAGGTGGACGCAACAAAACCGGTGACATCGCAGACGATGCCGCCGCCGATGCCCAGCAGGAAAACGGAGCGGTCCGCCTGGGCGGCAACCAGGCGTTCATAGATCACCCGGACCGTATCGAGCGTCTTTATCGCCTCACCGGTGCCGATGACAATAACGTCGTCGGCCTTTGGGAAACGGTCTTCGTAAAGGCGCCGGACGTTCTCGTCGGTGATGACCACCAGAGGGCACTTATCCGGCAGGTATCTGCCCATGTCATCCATCGCCTGCCCCACCAGAATCCTGGAATGGCCCGTCTG
>SKZX01000358.1 GCA_007127175.1 Desulfobacterales bacterium | reverse complement strand
GGCATATGCCGGATATGTTTTCGGAATATGGCGTCCGAAGGGTTGCTTCCCGGTGTTAAAAAGTCAAGCTGGTAAACATGCCGGCTGGAAGTCGTGCCCGGAAACAATTGTTCAGGGCATAATCCGATACAACCAGGACTCCGATAAAACCGATTTGTTGATATATTCATTGATATAATGATTGGAGCAAGATCATGACGATTACCGACCCACTGGCGGATATGCTGACCCGCATTCGCAACGCGGGGAACGCCAAGCATAAGAGTGTGGACATACCCGGTTCCAGGCTGAAAGCGTCGCTGGCGGCAGTGATGAAAAATGAAGGGTACATAAAGAACTACAAGTTCATCAAAGATAACAAGCAGGGCATTCTCCGGATTTACCTGAAGTATGACAAGAATGAAAGCCATGTCATATACGGGATCGAGAGGGCCAGCAAGCCGGGTCGCCGTGTCTACGTCAACAGCAAGGAAATCAAACCGGTGTTGAACGGTCTCGGCATTTCCATTTTGTCTACATCAAAGGGGTTGCTGACCGACAGCCAGTCCAGGAAAGAAAATGTCGGCGGCGAAATCCTTTGCAATATCTGGTAGCAAGCAAGGAGTTGATATAATGTCTCGCGTGGGGAAAAAACCGATTCCAAAACCGGAGAAAACAGAAATTACATTTGCCGACAGGGTGCTGACGGTTATAGGTCCGAAGGGCCAGCTCAGCCGGCGTATTCATCCGGATGTTGATCTCAATATAGAAGAAGACCAGATCCTGTTGTCCGTCAGGCGCAATGACAAAAAGACCAAGGCCCAATGGGGAACGGCCCGTGCATTGGTCGCCAATATGCTTACCGGCGTCAGCCAGGGGTTTGAAAGGGTGCTTGAAATCAACGGCATCGGGTACCGTGCGGAGGTCAAGGGGAACAGTATTGACCTTAACCTCGGGTATTCCCATCCGATCAGTTTCGACCTGCCCGAGGGGATATCCGCACTGGTTGAACGGAATACGATACGCCTGTCCGGCATCGACAAGGAAAAGCTTGGCTTTGCGGCCGCATCTATCCGTAAGTTCCGGCCGCCGGAGCCTTACAAGGGAAAAGGCATCAAGTACGCCGAGGAGCATATTGTACGCAAAGCCGGCAAAACCGGAAAATAACGTTTCGGTATTTATTTATAAGGTTTTAAATCAATCAAGGGTCTTGAATCATGGGAGCCATGGACACAAAGAAAGCCATGCGGCTTAAAAGAAAGATCCGGATACGCAGGAAAGTGTCCGGAACCCCGGAGCGTCCCCGACTGACTGTTTTCAGAAGCGCACGGCATATCTATGCGCAGATCGTAGATGATGCCAGCGGCCGGACGCTCATATCCGCTTCCACGCTGGATAAGGAAATAAGGGGAAAAGAAAAGGCGGTAAGCAAGGTTGCGGCTGCCGACGAGATAGGAAAACTGGTGGCGAGGCGGGCGCTGGACAAAGGGATTTCATCGGTGGTGTTTGACCGCAACGGCTATAAATATCATGGCCGCGTAAAGGCCCTTTCCGATGCTGCACGTGAAACCGGTTTGGATTTTTAACTAACAAGGAGGCGATCTTTTGTTCAGCAAGAAGGAAACAGACGAAAACTTGTTTATTGACAAGGTCGTTCATATCAGCAGGGTGGCAAAGGTCGTAAAAGGCGGCAGGCGGTTTTCCTTCAGCGCCGTGGTGGTTGTCGGTGACGGGGAAGGGAAAGTCGGCTACGGTCTGGGCAAAGCCCACGAAGTGCCCGAGGCGATTCGGAAGGGTGTCGAAAAAGCCAAAAAGGCCATGATCGAGGTCCCGCTTGTGGATGGGACCATACCATATGCGATTATCGGAAAATATGGTGCCGGGTCTGTCTTTTTAAAGCCGGCCGGCAAAGGAACCGGGGTTATCGCCGGGGGTGCCGTTCGTGCAGTGCTTGAAGCCGTGGGTGTCCGCAATATCCTTACGAAATGCCTGGGGTCCAATAACCCTCATAACGTGGTCAAGGCGACCATAAGAGGCCTCGGGCAACTCCAGAGCAGAAGCAAAGTCGAGGCGAAGCGCGGCATTACCTTGACACATTTAGAAAACGCGTAAGCGGAAAGACAAGTGAAGGAACAGGTATAATGGCTTCCCGATTGAAGATTACCCTTGTAAGAAGCATGGTCGGCCGTCCGGAAAAGCATCGGAAGGTGTTGCGGGGCATGGGGCTTACCAGGATGCATAAAACGGTTGAATTGGATGATACACCGGCCATTCGGGGAATGGCCAATAAAGTCTCCCACCTTGTTCGCGTGGAGGAATCACAATGAGATTGCATGATCTTGCCCCGGAAAAAGGCTCCCGGTCGTCCCGTAAGCGCGTGGGACGGGGTGTCGGCTCCGGACATGGGAAAACGGCTGGTCGGGGGACCAAGGGGATGAAAAGCCGCTCGGGGGGCAACGTCCGCCCCGGCTACGAGGGCGGCCAGATGCCGTTGCAGCGGCGCCTGCCCAAACGGGGATTTACGAATATCTTTAAGAAAGAATTCTGTATTGTCAACCTCAAGGATCTCGAACGCTTTGAAAGCGGCGCAACGGTGGATGCCGACGCCCTGGTTTCAGCCGGTATCGTGAAGAATACCCGAAAACCGGTTAAATTGTTGGGGCAGGGGGATATTCAGGTTCCCCTTCAGATCAGGCTCAATGCCGTAAGCGAATCGGCGCGGAGCAAAATCGAAGGTGTCGGTGGCAAGGTAGAGGTTTTCTGATATGGCAGTTTCAGGCGCCGGTGTTCAGAATATATTAAAAATACCAGAGCTCAAACGGCGGATACTGTTCACGCTGGCATTGCTGTCCGTTTACAGGATCGGTGTGCATATACCCACGCCGGGCATTGACGGTGATTCTCTGGCTGCTTTTTTTGCAATGCACCAGGGTACGATCTTTGGTATTTTTGATATGTTTTCCGGGGGGGCCCTGGAGCGGCTTTCCGTTTTTGCCTTGGGGATCATGCCGTACATCAGCGCATCGATTATTCTGCAGCTGCTGAAAGTTGTCATTCCCCACCTGGAAAGGCTTTCCAAGGAAGGCGAAGAGGGCAGGAAAAAAATAACCCAGTACACCCGCTACGGCACGATCCTGTTGAGTCTGATACAGGGGTTCGGCATTGCGGTGGGGCTTGAAAGCATGAGTTCCCCCGGCGGTGTCGCCATTGTCAACGATCCGGGCTGGGCCTTCCGGCTGATGACCATGATTACCCTGACCGCCGGTACCTCGTTTATCATGTGGTTGGGCGAGCAGATCACTGAGTTCGGCATCGGCAACGGCATTTCACTGATCATCTTCGCCGGTATCGTTGCCCGCCTGCCTGCGGCCATCGGCAACACCATACGGATGATCGGCGCCGGGGAAATGGCCGTCTTCGGCATCGTCCTGCTGGTCGTGTTCATGCTGTCGGTTATCGCATTTATTATATTCATGGAGCAGGCGCAGCGGCGCATTCCGGTGCAATACGCCAAACGGGTGGTCGGCCGTCGGATGTATGGGGGGCAGAGCACCCATCTTCCACTCAAAATCAATACCGCAGGGGTTATACCGGCGATTTTTGCCTCGTCTTTGATCATGTTCCCGGCGACAATCGCCAGTTTTTACGAAGACATCCCGATCATGCAGTATGTTTCGGCGGCGCTTCACCCGGGCGCGTTTATATACGAGGCGCTGTTCGTTGCATTTATCGTGTTTTTCTGTTTTTTCTACACGGCGATTGTTTTTAACCCGTCGGATGTGGCCGAGAACATGAAAAAACATGGCGGCTACATCCCCGGCATTCGTCCGGGCAGGCGCACGGCGGATTACATTGACCGGGTGCTGACCCGTATTACCCTGGCCGGCGCCATCTATGTTTCCGCTGTATGCGTGCTGCCGTCCATATTGATGACGCAGTTTAACGTGCCGTTTTATTTCGGCGGCACCGCGCTTCTGATTGTCGTAGGCGTGTCCATTCATACGGTGCAGCAGATCCAGTCGCATCTGATTACACGGAATTATGAAGGGTTTTTGAGTGCCGCGGCCGGAAAGCGCAAGAAATAAAAACCGTTTTTCGTTAGTTCCGACAGGGAGAAATGAATGACCAAGGAGGAGCCGATCAAGGTTCAGGGCAAGGTTCTGGAAACCTTGCCGAATGCGATGTTCAAGGTTGAACTGGAAAACAAGCATCAGATACTGGCGCATCTTTCGGGGAAAATGCGGATGCATTTTATCAAGATTCTGCCCGGTGATTCTGTCACTGTTGAACTGTCCCCGTACGATCTGACCCGCGGCAGGATCACTTACCGGTCAAAATAGAAAAACTTTATGTGCCTGGCAGCCGGGAACTGATGTTCTATCAGATAAAAGGAAACAGAGATGAAAGTGAGAGCGTCCGTCAAGAAAATTTGCCGCAACTGCAAAATCATCAAGCGCAGAGGTACGGTCAGGGTGATTTGCGTCAATAAACGCCATAAACAGCGGCAAGGCTAAAAGGAGGCATGACCATTGGCAAGAATTTCAGGAGTTGATTTACCCAGGGGCAAGCATATCATCATAGGGTTGACTTATATTTTCGGAATAGGTCGATCCACCTCCAGGAAAATACTGTCCAGGTTGGGCATTGATGAAACGACCCGTACGGATGACTTGTCCGAAACGGAAGTCAATGAGATCCGCAAGGCCATCGACAACGAGTTCAAGGTGGAAGGCGAACTGCGCACGGAAGTGTCCATGAACATCAAGCGTCTCATGGACCTTGGCTGTTACCGGGGTTTGCGCCACCGCCGGTCTTTGCCGGTTCACGGCCAACGGACCAGCACGAACGCCCGTACGCGAAAAGGACCAAGGCGAACTGCTGTCAAGAAGAAGGGCGGCGCAAAGAAAAAGTAATGCGAATATAGATAAAGGCGAAACCGATGGCAAAAAGAAAAGCAGTCCGTACCAAAAAGAAGGTCAAGAAGAATATACTCAACGGTGTGGTTCACATCCAGTCCTCCTTTAACAATACGATTGTTACCATTACCGATCCCATGGGAAACGTTGTGGCCTGGTCGACAGCCGGCATGAACGGTTTCAAGGGGTCGCGGAAAAGCACACCCTTTGCCGCGCAACTGGCTTCAGAAGACGCCGCCAAAAAGGCGAAAGAGCACGGTTTGAAAAACGTTGAAGTATATGTGAAAGGCCCCGGGCCCGGACGTGAATCTGCGGTGAAATCGTTGCAGGCCTCAGGCCTTAACGTGACCATGATCAAGGACGTTACCCCGGTGCCCCACAACGGCTGCAAACCGCCGAAAAGGCGCAGGGTCTAAGCTGAAAAGCAAAAACTTGACATTACGAGGGAGGATACGTGTCGCGATATCGTGGTTCAGTCTGCCGGCTTTGCCGGCGTGAAAATTTAAAATTATATCTTAAAGGGGACCGCTGCTATTCGGACAAATGCGCTCTTGACAGGCGCACTTATCCGCCGGGGCAGCATGGCCAGCGTCGCAGCGGCAAAATATCCGAGTATGGCCTGCAACTGCGTGAAAAGCAGAAGGTCAAGCGTACCTACGGTCTGGGTGAAAAACAGTTCCGCCTGTTTTTTCACAGGGCCGATGCCGGCAAGGGTATCACTGGCGAGGCGCTTCTCGCTATACTTGAACGTCGCCTTGACAACGTGGTGTACAGGCTTGGATTTGCCAACTCAAGAGCCCAGGCGAGACAGCTGGTAAAACATAACCACTTCCTCGTAAACGGCAAGAAAGTCAATATACCGTCATACCAGACCAGGGCCGGTGATGTATTGGAAATCCGGGAAAAGAGCAAAAGCGTGCAGGCGATCACCGATGCCGTGGATGCTGTTGTACGTCGCGGCATGCCGCAATGGCTGGAGCTCGACAAGGACAATTTGAAGGGCACAGTCAAGGCAATGCCGGTTCGGGAGGATATTACGATGCCGATACAGGAAAACCTGATTGTTGAGTTTTACTCCAAGTAAACAGCCTGGTTGTCGAAGAAATTGAAAAATACAGTTTCTCCTGGATCTCCTGAGATATCCGGAAGCGTTGTACATTCGGATCGAGATTAAAACCAGTAAGGAGATTATAATGTCCTTGAATGAATTGACATATATGAACTGGCGGGAAATTATACTTCCCGGAAAGGTTCAGATCGACAGCCAGACGGAATCCTATGGCAAATTCGTATGGGAACCGCTGGAACGTGGTTTTGGTATTACCATTGGCAACTCGTTGCGGCGCATTATCATTTCATCGCTTTACGGGGCTGCTATCACATCGTTTAAAATCAATGACGTGATGCACGAATACAGCACCGTTGACGGCGTTCTTGAAGATGTGTCCGAAATCATATTAAATTTGAAAAAAGTCCGCCTCAAGATGGATGATGCGGCGCCGAAAACCGTTGAAATACGGAGTAAAGGCGAAGGCAGCATTACCGCTGCGGATATCGTGAGCCCCGACGGCCGGGTGACGGTGTTGAACCCCGGGCAGCACATTGCAACGGTAACCGCGGATGTCGAAATCAACATGACCATGACCGTTGCGGCAGGAAAGGGCTACAACTTGTCCGAGGCCAACAAGGACCCGGATGCCCCCATCGGGACCTTGGCCATCGATTCCGTTTTTTCCCCCATCCAACGGGTCAGTTACCTGGTTGGCAACGCCCGTGTGGGGCAGAAAACCGACTATGATAAACTGACCATGGAAATCTGGACCGACGGTTCGGTAAAACCCGAAAACGCCGTTTCCTACGCAGCCAAGATCCTCAAGGAACAGATGAATGCGTTCATCAGTTTCAACGAGGACGAAGAACCGGCACCCCAGGAGCCCGATGAAGAGGAATCCAGGCAGAAGTTCAATGAAAACCTTTACCTGGACGTCGATGAACTCGAACTGTCTGTGCGCAGCGCCAACTGCCTGAGGAACGCCAATATTCATAAAATTTACCAACTCGTTCAAAAAACAGAGGCCGAAATGCTTAAAACAAAGAATTTTGGCCGAAAATCGCTTAATGAAATCAAGGAACTGCTATCGGAAATGGGCCTTTCACTCGGAATGAAGATTGACGGTTTTATTCCGCCGGAAGAGGACCCGGAACAGGGAGATATATAATAATGCGTCACAGAAAGAGCGGGGTTAAACTCAATCGCAGCAGCAGTCATCGCAAAGCGATGTTCAGAAATATGGTTACATCCCTATTCAAGCATGACCGGATCAAGACCACCGATGTTAAGGCCAAGGCGCTTCGCAGTTGGGCCGATCACCTGGTGACGCTTGCCAAGCGCGGGGATCTTCATGCCAGAAGGCAGGCTTTGGCCATTATTCGTGAAAAGGATGTGGTGCATAAGCTTTTTGAGCAGGCACCGACGCGTTTCGCCGGCGTTTCAGGCGGCTATACGCGTATTGTCAAGCTTGGCTTCCGGCCGGGAGATGCCGCACCCATATCCATTATTGAGTTGACAGGCGAAGCACCGGTTGTTGAAGCCGCCGTCAAAGACAAGGATAAGTCCGGTAAAGAAAAGGATCAGTCGGAGAAAAAGGACCAACCGGCTGCAGACGCAGCAGCGGACAAAGAATAATTAGTCCCGGTTCACCCTCTCTGTCCTTATGAAATAACCAGCCCTTGCAGAAAAGGCCCCCAGGCGTTTCTGCAAGGGCTGTTTTTTTGGGCGTGCTTGTTGATTGATGTATCTATTTCAAACCCAGTTCCACGCGCGAGGCGGCATATTCGGCCGTCGCCTCTTCAGGGGCCGGCGACTGGGTCTCAAGGACAAATAACCGCCCGCTTTCGATCCTTGCCTTGGCCAGAATATAATCCTTTGCCGCCTGGACCCGTTTTTGCTTCAGCAGGCCGAATGACACATCTGTAACCGGTATCCGTTCACGTATGGCGGCGGCCATTTCTTCTTCGGTCAAACCCCCGGTGGGTTCTGCTTCTGAATCGCCGTCGGGCGCATCGGGCACATCGGGCACCCATAATTCGTGGAGCCTTTGGAGATACAGGCTGTATTCTTCCTCGGAGAGGGTCACGGCAGCCAAATCGATGTGGTCGCTTTCCTGTTCAGCTGCCATATCCTCCAATTTCAGTGACCTCAATTCGTTTTCAAGAATCCTGTTTTTCAATGCCGCCCGGTCTCCTTCCACATCAACGTAGCCCGCTATTTCCAAGCTCAATTCAGGTCGCTGGAACAGGATCTCCTCAACGGCCGACAGTTTTTCCTGTGCCTGTTCATCCAGTGCGGCAAAACCGTAACCGAACTCGATATACCGGAGTTCCTCGCCCCCGCCGACCAATCTGCCCACCAGGGCAAAAGGTGATGTGGCCGCGCGGGTCAGGAGGTTCATCAGGGACTGGGTGATCACGTTAGACACGGAAAACTGCGGGTCGTCGGTTCTGCCGGATACCGGGATGTCGAGAAGTATCCGGCCGCTGCGGTCTTTGAGCAGCGCAACGGCCAATCCGACGGGCAGGTTGAGGGCGTCGGGGCTGTCAACCCTGTGACCGAGGGTGAACTGGTCGAGCAATATCCGGTTTTGCGCCTGGAGTTGACGCCCCTCGACCAGATAGGCAAGGTCCAGGTGCAGCTTGCCCTTTTCAATGGCATTGCCGATGTATGTGCCGGAGTAGGGCGACAGGGGGCTGAGCGCCAGGTCCTCCAGCAGAAAGGCAATATCGGCTGCCGGTTGTGCAGGCAGGGGATGGATGCGCCCGGAAATATCGATGCGGGCCTGCCGGTCAAGCGCCCCCCTGATTGACAAGTCGGCGCTTTCTGTGGATTCGGAGGAAAGTCCCTTGATGCTGCCTTCATACAGATCCAGCCGGGTTGAAAAGTTGGGTGTGATATGGCGGTCGGTAAAATCAACGGACAGGTCGTTGAACCGGATTTCCTGAATGGCCAGGTTGAAAGGCGGTGCCGATGATCCCTTCGGCGCGTCTGCTGTTTCGGCTGTTTCGTCTTCCTGGCCAAACAGGGCGTGCAGGTTCAGCGCCCCGTCCGCGTGCCGGACAATACTGATGTGCGGCTTGTCAATGGCAATCGATGAGAGATGGATATTTTTTCCCAGCGGCGCTGACGGTTCCAGTACGATTTCCAGGCCCGCCAGGGAGAATAAAACATCGTTTTGACCATTGATGATTTCAAGGCCGGATAAGGCGGCCCTGCCGGAAACCTCGAGGGTCAGCTGCTGATCAGCATCGCGTTTCAGGGAGACATTCGATTGGATATCCAGGCGGCCCTCAGTCAATTCAAAACCGGTATTTTCCGGCGCGTAGGGAAAGTAGTGCGCAAGCCTGAGGCCATTGATGTCGATGGCGGCGATTGTTTCAAGTGAGTCGATAAACGGTTTTGTCCGAATGGAAACAGCGATGTCGGTGTCGTTAATTTTTCCTGTCAGTCTGGGCGTTGCAAACAGGTTGATATCGCCTTCAAAGCTTGAAATGCTGGGCAGTTCGAAATCAAGGGGCGCAAAACGGTGGGATGCATTGACCACCTGATCATAAAATACAATCTCACCTTCAATAACCTGCACCTGACCCAGGGCGAAACGCAGCAGTTCACCTCCTGTATCGGTTTCAACGGGTTGGGATTCTTCATCCCCCCGCGCTGCTAAAAGATCGGAAAAATTAAAGGCGTTGTCCGGCTGCCGGACAATGCGCAGATACGGGCGCTTCAAGCGCAGTGCCTTGATGATCAGCCCACCGGTGACAGCTGAACGAAGATCGACATCAATAAACAGCGATTCAAAAGCTGCAAACACCTCTGGCTCAACCGGTTCACCAATCGTCAACCCTTCTACGGTCAACGTCAGGGCAAAGGGATTGAACGCAATATTGCCGACGGATACCGGACGGTCCAACGCAGCCGACAAGCGCGGCGGAACAAAGATTCCGGCCGCCCCAGGAAGCAGGACAAAGCCGATCAATGAGTACAATCCCAATATGATGACCATGCCAAGTGCGATTTTTCGTTTCCAGTTCATTTATCTCCGTTCCATTAAAATTGATCAGTTTTCAGGCAGCGCTTTTCACCACCACGGCGCAGGGGCTGACCCTTTGCGATACGGGCAGCATGAATCCTATTTTTACAAATCCCTGCCTTTTTGTACAGCCATGAAAAACAAAGCCGTGGAATAACGTGCGGCCCGGCAGCCTTCAATGCCCCGTCTATTCAACAAGAATCGTTTGCGGCTGACGGTTGACGGGCCGGGTCGGCCGGATTCGCACGGCATTGTTCTTCACAGCGATCTGCACCGCCCCGTGTGTTTCCGTTGTTAAAACAGCGTATCCGCGCTGTATGTAGCGGTCCACCACGTCCTTTGAGGGAAACCCGAAACGGTCGGACCGTGCGCTGACAATAACGGTTTGCGGGTTTACCGCATCCAGAAATGGCAGTGTTGAAGATGTGCTGCTGCCATGATGCGGGGAGAGCAGAAAGTCGGCATACAGCATGTCCCCGGCAATGCCCACAAGCTCAGCCTCCGCAGCTGCTTCTATATCTCCGGGAAATAAAAACGACACATCGCCATGGGTCAGCTTGAGAACGATGGACCCATTGTTGATATTGGCGGGCCCGATACCTGGAAGTCGGTCGCGCGGTGGATAAAAAATATCCATTTGGATGCCATTGATGGTTTGCGAGGCTGGTATATCCGAAAACGGTGGATGAGGGATGCCCTTTTCTTCCATGATGTTTAAGAAGCGCGCGTAATTATTGGAATCCGCAGGATAGTGCGTCGAGATCACCCGGCCGATGGAAAAGTTTTCCATGATATAGAGGAGGCCGTTGAGATGATCCGCGTGGGGGTGGGACAGGACAATCTTGTCGATGCTTCGTATTTTGTTTCGCCATAGAAACGGCGCGACTATGAGTGCGCCGACGTCGAATGCCGCGTTGTCGCTGAATCCGCCGCCGTCAACCAGCATGGTTTTCCCTCCGGGCATTTCAACCAGTGCCGCGTTTCCCTGCCCCACATCCAGGTAGGTGACAACCAGGTCCGTGTTCCAGTGACGCCGGTGAACCCAGTATGCCCCATCCAGCAAGAGGACAAGTATAGCGATTACCGCTGCAATGGCGATAATTTTTTTCGACCGGGCCGGAATACGGTGCGCGTCGCGCAGCGGTGCGTGGGCGCCGGCCGGTGATGGGGTGTTTCCTGTTTTCATCGCGTAAAGCAATGCCGGAATGCTTGTGAGCAGGGTGTAAATGCAGGCCATTTCAAGAATTGAAGGTGTAACGGTGCTGTAACTGCCAAAGGGCAGGGCGGCAATGCGGTCAACGACCACCAGCGCCACGCTTAAAAGGTGATCCGTGATAGAAAGCCCAAGCAGGCCGACCGGGGCATAGATAAAGTAAAAAAGCGCCGATGCGAGCCCAAGCGGCACCACAACGAAACCGATGAGCGGCACCAGGATGAGGTTCGCCCCGATGCCCAGGAAGGTTACCTGGTTGAAATAGTGTGCCACAAGGGGCATGGTGCCGATAATGGCCAGCACCGATACCCATGCGAAACCGGCAACAGTGCGGAGGAGACGGTTGCGCCAACTGCCGCCGGGGGCTTTCGGCACCACCGGGACCCAGTGCAGCCCCATCAGGATGGCGGCAACGGCGGCAAAGGACAGCTGGAAGGAAATATCGAAAAGAGACGGCGGGGAGATCGCCAGTATGCCCAGTGCAGCTGCGGCCAGCGTGTTTGCGGGGTTGTATTGCCGGTCGAATACGTATGCAAAAAGGAAGATGCTGATCATGATCACGGCCCTTTGGGTCGACGGCGACATTCCCGCGATCATACCGTATCCAAGAATGCAAAGCATGGATAATATTGCTGCTGTTTTTCTGACCAGGCCGCGCCTGAGCAAAAAAATGTTGCGGCCGAGCAACGCTGTTGCCAGGAAAAAGGAAACGGTCGCGATGATCCCCACATGAAGTCCCGATATGGCCAGAAGGTGGCTGACGCCCGCTTTGCTGAAAGACGACCTCAGCCCGGGTGAAATGAAATCCCGCTTGCCAATGATGAGGGCGGCGAGGATAGCCCGTGTGTCCCCATCGCTGACCGATTCGATGGCATGGTCGATAGAAAGCCGCATGCGCAGGACACTCAGAGAAAAAGACCCGGAATACGCATGGCCGTCAACAGCGATGCGATCCCCCCTGTCCCATGCGGTACCCCATATATTCCTGTAGGCCATGAACTGCCGGTAATTAAACCCCCCGGGGTTGTTGAAATTCCGGATCGACCGGATGGGTCTGTGGATGGTCATGCGGGCACCTGGTGCAAGTTCGGGGGCGTCCCCGTAAACAGTGACCTGGATACGGCCGGGAAGTGCCAAGGGCGCTTGGGTGTCGTTGTCGGCATATATGACAAGGTCGTCCAATACGCACCGGGTCCTGAACCCTTGCTTAACCGGCGGCAGGCATATTGTGCCGGAGAGCTTGTGTGGATCCTTGTCCAGAAAAGGCAAAACCGATGCCGGGGGAAAAGCAGGGGGGACAAATGCGGCAATGGCCACCCAGCCGAGTGTGAAGAAAAGGATAACAGGCGCTATTGCGGCGGGCCGCTGCTTTATCAGGGAGTATGTCAGACAGGCCATGCATGCGGTGATCATAACCCATGCCCCCGGCATAAAAACAGGGAGGGAAATATGCCGCCCTGCGGCGATGCCTGCCATAAGCGCAGCAACAAGGGGTAAAACCGGACGGCGATAGTAATGCGGCGCGGTTTCATTTCTGTTTTTGAATGCCTGGTTGTTGACCGGTTCGGTTGTCATGGCGAGGCAAGCAGAGAATGACGGGTTATCAGACAGGTTAGGGCGCACCAGCCTCAGAATACGGATCGCGGTTCAAGTTTCGCTTCCTGGAATTGGGTTTTTTTGAAATCGAAACCGATTTTTGCGAAGTCTTCCATATTAGCGGTGCGCCCTTAAACAGAGGGCACACGTTCGATCACGGCACCAAGGGCGGCAAATTTTTTTTCGATGGCTTCATACCCCCGATCCAGGTGATAAATGCGGGATATGTGCGTCGTGTTTTCTGCGGCAAGGCCTGCAAGCACGAGGGATGCGCTTGCCCTCAGGTCGGTTGCCATGACGGGTGCACCAGACAGCCGCTTGACGCCTTTAACCATGGCATGGTTGCCGGATATGGTGATATCGGCGCCCATGCGCCGGAGTTCACTCACGTGTATGAAACGGTTTTCAAAAATGGATTCAGAAATGACGGAAAGCCCCCCGGCTACGGACATGAGCACCATGAACTGGGCCTGCATGTCGGTGGGAAAGCCCGGATAGGGCAGGGTCTTGATATCCACGCTCCTGATGGCCCCCCCGCCTTCGACAGTGATGACCGTATCATTGCTTTCAATGGCAGCACCTGCTTCCCTGAGCTTATGGATAACGGGTTTCAGGTGGGAAGGGTCGACCCCCGCAAGACGGATTTTGCCCCCGGTAAGCGCTGCTGCGACCATGTAGGTTCCGGCTTCTATCCTGTCCCCGATGATCCTGGCCGAAACTGGCTGAAGGCTTTTTACGCCGTGAATTGTAATGACGGTCGTGCCGGCATCGCGTATGTCGGCGCCCATTTGGTTAAGCATGTCTGCAAGGGCGATGATTTCGGGCTCCCTGGCGGCGTTGCGGATGACCGTTGTCCCCTCTGCCAGGGCCGCGGCCATCATGATGTTTTCGGTGCCGGTGACCGTTGGGATGTCGAAAAAGATCTCACCGCCCCGGAGCCGTTCCGCGCGCGCTTCCACGTAACCGTGCGCGAGGCTGATTTTTGCCCCCAGTTTCTCAAGACCTTCCAGGTGCATATTGATGGGGCGGGCTCCAATGGCGCAGCCGCCGGGCAGGGAAACGCGAGCGCGTTTGAGGCGCGCCAGGAGGGGCCCAAGCACCAATACCGAGGCCCGCATTTTCCGGACGAGGTCATAAGACGCTTCGTGCCGGTCAAGGCCGGTCGTATCGATTCGGGCGGTGCTGCCAGAAAATTCGGTCTTTGCCCCCAGATCGGCCAGGAGGCGGCAGATGGTGTCGATATCCTTGAGGTTCGGGACGTTCTGAAACACGAACGCTCCGCCGGTAAGAATCGTTGCGGCGATCATGGGCAGGGCGGCATTTTTGGCGCCGCTGATGGAAACCTCGCCATTCAGGGGGCGCCCCCCCTTGATCACAATTTGATCCATGGCGCATCCTTATGTTCTCATGGCTTAAAAGAAAAGGCCGCACCATGGATTATGCAGCCCGTGGTGCGGCGAAGGGGTTTCAGGCTATCCGGTTACCTGCAACCTGCAACCTACAACTTACAACTTATAACTTACAACCTACAACTTACAACCTACAACCTACAACTTACAACTTACAACTTAATTGCGCACAACGCAGATATTGGACTTTTTGCGAAGTCGTCAGTGTTCGGCATGGTCATCGCTGATCATGATATCGATGATGGACTTCACAATGCAGTAAGTCAGGCCCGCCCCGACCACTGAAATGGCAAAGCCGGCCGCACCCATGAACAGGTATTGACCAAAGTACCAGGTCCATTCATATGCAAAGGGAAACATGTGGTTATCCTTTCTTGCGTTTTAGTCCGGTATTCCTTAAGGGTTCAGCTCCTTTTCCTGCGGGAACAGCGGCAGGTATCGGTAGGCTATTGAAATTAATACGATGCCATAGGCAATTGGCATGATCGTTGTAATCACTTCCGTCCATGCCGGCGAATACACGAACCATTCCTCCTGGAAGGGTTTCAGCGGCGCTGCCAGGACCTGGAGTACCATTACCCACCGGTTGATGCAAAGGCCGATGATTGCGAGTATGGCCGCCCCGAACAGGAGCTTCTTGTTTTCACGCCCTTTTTGGGTGATCAGGATCAGTGCCGGCAGAAATCCGCATATCACGATTTCGGCAATCAGGATCCAGACACCGTAGTAAGCCGGGTTGTTGGAGTAAAAATCCATAAAGGCAAAGCCCCTTGCAGGTGCCGTTACCGTTGCCCAGTAAATCGTATCGAGGGATTTGGCAATGATGTAGGTCAGCAGCATCCAGCCGGAAATTTTGGCCAGCAGTTCGTATACATCGTCCTTGACCAGTTTTTTCTGCGTGATGAATTCCGTCAGCCGGCACATGGTCGCTGTAAACAGTGGCCCGACAGCGGCCGCCGACCACGTAAACAGGAAGAAGGTCCACGGCCAGATAAAGAGACCTTCACGGAATGCAAACGGCCGACCGTAAAGCACACCGGGAACACCGCCCAGTGACCCCTGGTGAAAGAAGGACAGGAAAACGCCGGTCGCCGCAAATACGGCCATGATTTCGTGCATGTTGTGGGACAGGTGATGGAAGAAACGGATTTTTTGAATCTTGGGGTTTTCAAGGATCACCGGGATGAATTCCACAATCAGCACACCCAGGTATATGGTCAGGCAGAAGGCCACTTCCGTGAGCATGGAATGAATGTTGGCGTGCCAGAAGATAAACCACCCTCTCAGCGGCTGGCCCACATCGAGTCCAAGAAGGATCAGCGCAGAGGTGTAGCAGACAACGCCAAGAACAACAGCGAAGTTGATGATGTTTTTGACCTTTTTAACGCCGACGAGATAGGCGAGAAACCCTGAGAAAAATGCGCCGCCGCCCAGGGCGATCACGGCGAGATCCGCCCATATCCAGATTGCGAAACCATAGGCATCATTCATATTGGTCTGGTTCAAACCATAAAACCATACCCGGAACATGGCGTATGCGGCGATCAGCAGGACCAGGAACGCGGGGAGCAGCCAAAGGATAAATTTTCCGCTGCTGCAGCGTTTTACACCCTCGGGGAATGCTGAAGTCGTCATGATGAGTTAGCTCCTTGCTGTCTGTTTGTCTTTGTCAATCGTTTGAGCGTATTCTGAGAATTCGGATTCACGATTCGTTTTCAGGCCGATTTGCCGGCGAAAGCCGCCGGTTCTTCATGCTCCAGGTAATTGTCGCATGCCCGGTGCACCCACTTTCGGGTGGACAGGTAATAAACGCTGGGTTGCGTTCCCAGTCGTTCGAGCAGGCGGAACGCGTAACGGCTCTTTTTGAGCGTGTATACCGCGTGATCTGGGTTGTCCATGTCCCCGAACGTGATGGCGCCCGAGGGGCAGGCCTGGGTGCAGGCGGTCTGATAGTCCGCTTCTTTAATGTTTTCGGCATCACCCTTGTAGTATGCCTGTTGCCTGGCCCGCTGGAACCGGTGGTAGCAGAATGTGCACTTTTCAATAACCCCCCGCATTCTCGGGGAAACATCGGGGCTCAGGTACCGTTCCATGTCGGCCGGCCAGACAGGGTCCCACCAGTTGAACTTGCGGGCGTGGTAAGGGCATGCCGCCATGCAGTAGCGGCAGCCGAAACAGCGGACGGGGATCTGGCTGACAATCCCGGTCGGCGTGTCAAAGTCCGTTGCAACGGCAGGGCACACGGAAACGCAGGGCGGATGGCCGAAGTCTTTGCCGTCGCACTGCATGCAAGGCTGTGGCAGGTAGCAGACCTCGGTGTCGGGGAACGGTTTGCCGTTGGTGATTTTGTATACCTGTATCCAGTTGATGGAAAGCAGTTTGATGCTTTCCTCGTCCCGAAAGGAAACGTTGTTTTCCGAGTAGCAGGCAACCATGCAGGAGGCGCAACCGGTACATTTGTCCAGGTCGATGACCATCCCGAAGTGTCTGGCTTTGGTATGAGAAGGTAATTTTTCCATCAGAAACCTCTTTGCGCTGTTGATATCATAAACGGTTTAGACCGTGGTAATCCCCGATTCATCAGGCCTTCTGCAGTGATGCACGGACTCCCCAGGCCGCGTTCAGGCCGTAGGCGGGATCGGCAGAAGGCTTCAGCAGTGCATTCACATTAACCCCCTTGTCCGCGATAAATTTGCTGAATGCCGTATGGCCGAGACCCGCCGGCATTGCGACAATGCCAGGCATCACACCGTCAAACAGGTTGACCCGCACCCGTGCCTCGCCTGCAGGCGTTCTGATCACGGCCGTGTCCCCCTGCCTGAGGTTCAGCCCGCGCGCGGTCTCCGGGTTAATCTGGATGAAGAGCATCTCTTTTTTAAGGACATTTGCATCAATTGTCTTGGTCATAAACGGGGGGTTGGCAACCGCGCCCGCGGCAATTCGGGGCGACTTGTACGGGATGAGCGCAAGCGTGCCATTTGCCTTGTCACCCGGGATGTCAAGCTCCCTGTAAGCGGGGAGCCTGCTTTTGTCGTCAGTGCCGGCGGCATGTCGCCGGGTGGGATAAAATGCGTATTTTCCGTTTTCCGTCGCAAAAGCACGGTCCCATGGCAGGGGTTTTTCCGCATGGATGACGTAGCCGTTGCGCGACAGGTCCCGGTAATGCTCTTTGAACGCCTGTTTCAGGAAGGTGTCATAATCCTTCCACGGGAAGGACTCGCCGATGGTGCCGCCAAGCGACCTGGCGATATCAATAATGACATCCCCGGTATTGCGGGTATCGTACTGGGGCTTGACCACCGGCGCAGAAAGGCTTGTCACCGCTTTTCCGACGCCATCCGGGGCGGGCACGTCCCGATATCCCTCCAGAAAATGATGATCCGGCAGGATAATGTCCGCAAGTTTGGCCGTTTCGTCCATAAAACTTGAAAAACTGACGATGAATGGTATTTTGGCAAAGGCGGCCCGGGCGGTCTCGCTGTTCTCTGTCGTGTAAACCGGGTTTGCCCCGGTTACCATCAGGGCCTGAACCGGCAAGTTGTTTTCGTTTGCGCCCATGAGGACTTCCGGGAGCAGGTCGAGCAGGTAACGGCTTTGCGGGTAACGGTCGGTTCCGGCCATATCCGCCCGGGGTTTGGCGGTCCCCTCAGTGGCGATGCGGTCTTTCCGGACCTCGGAAACCGCATATTCCGGATCGGCGAATACGATCATGCCGCCGGCCTGGTTGATGTTGCCGACCAGGGCGTTCAGGGCGTGGACAGCGAGTGTTTTGTCAATATTCGCTGAAGGTTTGCATTCATTGTAGCCGCAGACGGCCACGGGTTTTTCGGCCCGGGCGAAGTCCCTTGCCAGCGATTCGATCGCGTTTGCGTCAAGCCCCGTGATTGCCGAGACTTTTTGTGGGGTATATTCATTGACAAGGCTTTTGAAACCCATGTGGATATTGCCGCCCTCGTCGGTCCAGTCCTCGAAGCCGAAAGCGTAGCCGTTGATGAAATCGGCATCGTAAAGGCCATTTTTAACGATCACGTGGGCGACCCCAAGCGCAAGCGCCCCTTCGGTGCCGGGCTTGGCCGGAAGCCATTTTTTGGCCCTGGCCGCGGTGTTTGAAAGCCGCGGTTCAACCTGGACAAGCGTGCGGCCTTTGTCGAACCGGCTGTAAGCATTGAACTGGTAACCGGGTGCGCCGGATCCGTCCAGAAGCCCGCACCCGAAGCTCAGGATGAACGTGGCGTTTTCAAGGTCGAAACCGATGTTCTTGTCCTTGTGCCCCTGGGCGAGGTATGCGGCGATTTCATGGGCATCCCGGCCGGAAGGCGTCCGGATGAAGTTGGGGGAGCCGTATGCGTCGAGAAAGCGCTTGAAAAGAACAGGAACCGTCCCCTTGTCGGACCCGGAAATGCATGCCAGGGTGTGGGCCCTGCCGTTTTTTCGCAGCGCGTCCAGTTTTCCGGAAACTTCGGATATGGCCTCATCCCAGGAAATGGCCTCAAACTGGCCGGACCCGCGTTCACCGGTGCGTCTCATGGGCGTTTTGACCCGTGACGGGCCATACAGGTATTGGAGCGAAGCATATCCAAGCGGACACAGGCTGCCCTTGTTGACGGGATGATCCGTGCGCCCCTCAATCTTGATGGCACGGTCCCTGATCGTCCGGACCTTGATGCCGCAGCCGCCGGCACAGAGCGTGCAGACCGTGTTCTTCCAGGTGACCGGCCCGGTTTCGGGAACCGGTGTCCAGGGCCAGTTCTGCGTCCAGATGGCAATATCATCCGTTATTTTCCAGGGTATGGGCGTCAGGAGATGACCGACTGCCAGACCCCCTGCAAGTGATAAAAAACATCTGCGATCGATTTTCATGGATTTACCCCTTTTCATATATCAAAGCACAAATTGTCATTTTCAGAATCCGTGTATTTTCTATTTGTGGCACTGGAAGCAGCTTCCCTTGCTGTCCGTCTGCTCCACGTGACAGTTCACGCAATCCATCATTTTCATGCGCGGGGCATACTTCGGTTCGCCGAGACGCGACATTTCCCATCCCCATATATCGCGGCTGTAACCGGTAATGCGGTTTTCCTGGTAGGGCCGGAGGCTTTCAGACGTGCCGATATCCCCGTGGCAGGCGGCACAGTCCATTCCTGCGCCTTTCACGTGGGGGGCATGGGAAAAATATACGTTGTCGGGCTGCTTCGCGAAAATATTCCAGGGGACTTCCTTGTCCTGAAGGACGTATTCTTCCACGAATTTTTCTTCATTCGGGTCGGTACCCATGACAAACTGGTGGCAGTCCCTGCACTCGTTGAGCGTGGGCGCGCCGGAAAAACTGCCGTCCGCGCGGAAGTAATGGCAGCTGTTGCAGCCGTCAAAAACAAGGTCCATGTGCAGGGCGTGGTTGAAGTCAATGGGGTGGGGCACCTCCTTGTACAGCATGTTGGGAAAACCGACCCAACCGCCGAGAAGACTGAAACCGAAACCGATGACAAAAAATGCAAGAATCACCCAGCCGGTAGCGCCTTTTTTCGGGGAAGGCGCGTTTGACGGGGTATTGCTGGTGTTGTCCGTTTGTGTGCTCATGGGTACTCCGTCACAATCTGTTGGTGTTTATCGTTTCAATGGATATATATTTATACGCTGTTTAAATCCAAAAGGCCAAAGAGCGGTAAATCGCAGCAAAAAGCAATCTGAATCGTAAATAGTTACAATTTTTGATCTTTTTGCGAAACTATACCAAGTGTAGTAAAAAAAAATTGATATCCGCTTTGGCAAAAATTGTCAATAGAAATATGGCACTGAAAATGCGGGGCAGAAGATTGAAACAGGAAGGGGGCCTGCGGTTGGCAGTGAAATACAGGTCTCAACAACTGTGCGCAAAGGCCCATTGCCGGGCGCACAGGATGCACAAAAGCACCTGGGGCCGCGCCCTTGCGTGGCAAAGGAAAATTCCGGGGGTTTTTTCGGTTAGAGGTAACTGTGCAGGCCTGGCAGCAGATTGACGCCGAAATAGGTGAATAAAACCGCAGCAAAACCAAGCACCGAAAGATATGCAAGCCGCTTGCCCTCCCACCCGCGCATCAGGCGGGCATGAAGCAGTGTGGCGTAAATGAACCAGGTAATCAGTGACCACGTCTCCTTGGGGTCCCACCCCCAGTAGCGGCCCCATGCCTGTTCCGCCCAGACTGCACCGGTGACAAGACCCAGCGTTATAAAAAGAAAGCCGAGCATGACCATCTGGTAGGTCAGGTCGTCTAAGGCTTTGAAACCGGGGATATGCCCGAGAACGCCCGTATCGGGGTTTTTCCCGGCCGATTTGATCAGAAACAGCAGGCTCGCGCAGAACGCCAGGGTCAGTGCGGCGTATCCGACAAAATAGGTCATCACGTGAATAATCAGCCAGTTGCTTTTAAGGGCCGGCATGAGCGGCTGGATCTGGCTGCCTACCGACGGAAGCGATGCATAGGCCAGGGCCAGGAAGGCCGAAAGTGCCGCAAAAACGCCGATGGTGCGGAATTTATAGCGATATTCAACAAAAAGGTATATGAGGCCGATGGTCATCGAAAAAAAGACCAGAGACTCATAGAGGCTGGCCAGGGGCGCATGCCCGTAACCCACCCAGTACGTTTCCATCCACCTGAGGATAAAAGCGCCCACGTTGACGGCTGTTGCGATGGCCATGGCCGCCGTGCCAAGATTGCCCGCGGTTTTGGATTTGAAAATCCAGCCGATGGCGTAAAAAAGCGCTGAAGCGCCGAAAATGAAGGTCACATAGGATATGATGGATGTGCTGTCGATCATCAGGTATGTCCTTTAAGAGTTGTTTCGTTGTGCAATGATGCGTTCGATGCTGCCTGCAACCCGCTTAACGCGCATGTTCATGCCGGGCCGGCGGTTGGGCGAAATGCCGGAAATCAAAACCGCTGTTTCGCCGCTGTTTTTTCGGGCGACCTCGATGCAGACCTGCCGGTGCGCCATGTAGAACGTCACGATAAAGCCGAGGATCATGATCGCAAAACTTGTAAAAACAATGGGTATGCCAGGGTCCCTCGATATCTGCAGGCCCGTGAAATAGCGATATTCCAAATCTTTGATGCTGATGGTGTAAGCGCCCTGCCGCATCCGGTCAAAGTTGGGATGCTCGACGGGAAGGATCAAGGGGCGGGGGTCGCCGGATTCGGGGATCAGCATGCACAGGTAAGTGGGGCCGAGGTTGTGCCCCCGGAAATTGAAATTGTTGGAATAATCCTGAACGATTATCGTTCCCTTGCCGCCCGGCATCGCAATCTCTTCGTTCATTGATGCTTTTTTGTTGATCTGCAGGCCGGAGGCATTGTCCGTAAAAGCCAGGGTGAAGGTATCGCCCGGTATCCTGCCGTAGGTCGATTGATAGATGTTGAATCCCTGGTAGCGGATGGGATCGTTGACAATAAGACTTCTTCTTGCGACCTCCTCGCCGTTTTTCAGGATCGCCAGTTCGGACCGGTATTCTTTGGGCCGGCCGGACGGATAGTGCTTCACGGAAAAATCATCGCAGCGAAGGCTGAAATCAAGCGCCACGCGTGCATCGGAATGCCTCAGTATCATCGTGGAACTGGTTTCCCCCACGGGCAGGTTCATGCGCCCTTCGTAGCCGAAAAGGGAGCTGATCAGGACGCCCAGCGTCAAAAGCAGGATGCTCATATGCACCACGTAAGCCCCGAGCCTTGTCCACCGTCCTTTTTCCCCGTAGACAAGATACCCGCTTTCCGAGCGTTCGGTGCGGCTGTGCCGGAAATGCTTTTCCATGTAGCCGGTTATTGCCGTTTGGATGGCTTCAGGCGCCTGGGCCGTGGTCAGGGACTGCCGGTGTTCGCTTTTTCTGAAGCGATCGGCCCTGTAAACCGGCTTTTCAGGGAAAATGATCTTCCACGTCGCGCTCAGCCTGTCGATGGAACAGACGATGATATTGATGATCAGCAGGGCCAGGAGAAACTGGAACCACCACGAGCCGTACATGTCGTAAAAATTGAGCGTCTTGAAAATGCCGTGCCAGAATTCACCATATTTCTGGAGGTATTGCGATGTTTCTTTGTGCTGGGGGATCAGGGTGCCGATAATCGAGGTGAACGCCAGGGTCAGCAGAAGCACCACGGAAAGCTTGACCGAGGCAAGAAAATTCCACACCCGGTCGGTCAGATCGATGGATTTGATGTTGTCATTCATTCCAATTCCTTAAACAATACTGAACATGGATGATATGTGAATTCATCAAGGTGCCTGTTATTCCGGGTTCCTTGATGATTGTTGCACAATTGCGGCCGAAGCCGGATCAG
>SKZX01000387.1 GCA_007127175.1 Desulfobacterales bacterium | reverse complement strand
TAAGCCCGGGAGCGGTGGGGCCGGATTCAGGGCATGGTGACGGTTCCATGGTCTGGACTCTCCTTAGCAAAAAAGATCAATATAAAAAAGGATGGTGGCTGGCGGGAAACAGCCCCAGGCAGCCGTCGCGCTCAAACAACTCGTAAACCTTCTCGAAAACTTCCACGTTGCGGGTACTGCTGCCTTCCGCCTCGCCGGACCGGTAAACGGGGATGGCCCCGACGCGTCGAAACAGCGCGCCTATGAACCGGTTGCGGAACAGGCCGCTTTTTGCCAGAAAATGAATCTGGCGCCGGGTCTGCATGGCCATCAGGATGGCATCAAGGATGGAGGCGGGATGGTTGGCCGCCAGAATCACCGGGCCGGACGGGGGTATGCGTTCCGGGTTCAGGGCGCGCACTTCGACAAAATACAGGTGGCTGAAAACGCGAAGCAGCCAGAGAATAAATCGGTAAAGACTCATGGAAAATAGCGCCCCGGGACGCCTGCTGCTAAATGGAAACGAGATATTCGATCAGGGCTTCGAATTCCGCGTCGCTCAGTTTCGGGCCGAAATTGGATTTTCCCATCATGCGCCGCACTGTACTATTCCAACGAGCCCTGTCATGACCGGCCCTTTCCACCCGTCCGATGCCGTGGCAGGCTGTGCAGCGCTCCTGCGCGATGCTCTCACCGCTTCCGGCGCCGAGTTCACGCACCTGAAACCCCTGCATGAGCACGAAAGCCATCAGGCCCAACAACAAACTGCTTAAAATCATCTTTTTCATAAGTCACGTCCTTGCCGCCATATACCTGGCCTTTGTAGGTTTTAAAAACGTCCGATGATGACGTCGGATTCTTTCAGGATGCCGGCGGCGACCAGCGCCCGTTGATACGATGTGGCCTCCCGGGATATCCTTACGGTTGCGCCGGAGACGCCGTCAAACGAGTTCTGGACCGTGCGTGTGGCCCCGGTCCGCACATCTACGCCGAACTGGTTCTTGTCGTTGATGGCATTGGCGTAGCGGGGTTCCGACCAGTCGACCAGCGATGTAAACGTTTTGGCGTCCCGCCCGATCAGGTACGCTTCAAGGGCGCGGGCATTTCCATTCCACCCCCCGATGCCGAAATACCCGTAAGCGACTTTCATGGGCTGGGGACGGCCGTTGTTAAATGTTACGCCAAGGGCCTCCAGAAAGGTTTTCACCGTATTGTCGTTGTCAATGCCTTTAAGCGGCCCGTACAGGTTGAGCACCCATGACCATGGCTTGTAAACATTGAAAATGGTCTTGTCGCTGTACCGTTCCCAAGTGTCCGGCCTTAAAAAACCGGACCCGGACGTCCGGACGGTCGGCACTGTGTGCCCGCTGCCAATGGTCATTTCTCCCATAATCCGGCTGAAATCGAAACCCGCCGGGAATTTCATTTCAAACTGGTAGCGCGTAATCGGGTCCACCACCGCAACCGCAACAACACCGGACTGATCAACGCCGACGGCGTAAAAACTCATTCTGTCGACCGTGCAGATTGTGAACATGGATTTGCCGGGGCGGTAGTTTTCGCCGGGGACCGCCGGCTCGGGGTCAACGGAATAGTCAGCGATCACCAGGGCGTGGCCGCTTTGCCGCATGGTCCAGAAGCCGTCGACCTTTATGAAGAAATTGATCTTCGCGTCAACGATGATGCCGTCATCGTCTAGTTCCAGGATGGTTTCCACATACTGGTCCGCATTCTTGAACGCAACACCCCTTGCTTCCCCCCGCCAGGAATACCCCACATATTTTCCGGCATAAGAATCTTTTCCGACATTTTCGTTCTTTTCAGCACCACCCCGATAGTGTTCACCGGCACCTGAAACACCCGCAACGGTTTCCTTCTGGCAGCCCATGGCCGCAGCAGTCAGAAAAAATACCAGAATTAAATAAAATATCAATCGATACGGTTTAATCATGTATATCTCCTTAAAATATAAACCTGTAATGGATGAACTGAAAAATACCATACCGAAAAATATAAACCTGCTGTGGGCAAATGCAAATCAGGGCGGCAATGAATTGTCAGACAGCCGTGCGCCCGGGTCAGGCTTTTCCGTTTCCGGGCACCAGCAGCCTGGCCACCAGGTCTTCACACTCCTCCAGGGTCATGATGCGCGGCACCGGGTAGTCGGGATGGGCTTCGTTCAAGGCCCGGGCGGCGATCAGGGGGATGTCCGCTTCCTTCAGCTCCTTGATCCCGGGGGGGATGTCCATGTTCTTGTTCATGGATTTGATTTTTTCGATAAACCGCCCGGCCAATGCTTCCTCGGGCTCCCAATGCTTGCCGATGCCGCCGGCCACCGCCAGTCCGGCCAGCTTGTGCTCGGCTTCCTTTCTGCAGAATTCCAGCACGTGGGGCAGGATGACGGCGTTGGCCAGCCCGTGGGGGACCCCGTACAGGCCGCCCAGGTTGTGGGCGATGGCGTGCACGTATCCGATATAGGCCCGCGTGAATGCCGTTCCCGCGTAATAGGACGCAAGGGCCATGTTGTTGCGGGCTGTCATGTCCTTGCCGTTCTTGTAAGCGATTTCCAGGTTTTCGAAAATCAGGCGGGTGGCTTTTTCGGCGTTCTCATCGGTAAACGCCGTGCCGTTCAAGCCGATATAGGCTTCCACGGCATGGGTCAGGGCATCCATGCCCGTGGTCGATGTGATATGCGGGGGCAGCCCGACCATGAGCTCCGGGTCCAGCACCGCCACCTTGGGGATCAGCTTCAGATCGTTGATGGCGAACTTCTCATGGGTTTGGGCATCGGTGATCACGGCGGCCACCGTGGTTTCGGAGCCTGTTCCCGCCGTGGTGGGCACCGCGTAGATGCGCGGGATGGGCAGCAGCACCTTGAAATTGCCCTTCATCCACCGTACGGGCAGCAGCCAGTTGGATATGCGCGCGCCGATCACCTTGGCGCAGTCCATGGGGGAGCCCCCGCCAAAGGCGACAATGCCGTCGCACTTGTTGTCCCTGTAGGCCCGGACGCCGTCCTCGACGTTTTCAATGGTCGGGTTGGGCTGCACATCGGAAAAAACAGTGTATTCCACGCCGCTTTTGTCCAGGGATTTCAGAAAGCCCTGGGGCAGCTTCAGGTCCATGAGGACCCTGTCTGTAACGACGAGCACATGGCGGAGGCCGTCGGCCTGAATCCGCCCGGCCAGTTTCCTGACGCTGCCGGGCCCCTGCAGCAGGTCGGGCACCGGGAAGGGCAGGGCCATGGCGACGTACTTCATGACTTTGTGCTGGGTCCGGTATCTCAGGGTCTGATATGTCTGGTAGAGCATCACATCCTCCAAGTTTAAAGTAGAATTGAGTTGATTTTTATTTCCTTACAACTTTTATCGCGTTTATTTCCAGAATTATTTGCGCCCTGCCGTTTGATGCGTCCGGTAAAAAACGTTTTCAAGCGGAATCGACCACTTCGGAAAGCAGGTGGATTTCTCCTATGCCCAGGCCCGGCTTCAAGGGGCAAAATGTCCTATACCGCCTTTAGAATTGACAAAGCCGGCGCAATGAATGAATATTGGGTGTATGGTGACGGTTTGCCGGCCGTTTTCGGCCCAATGGTCTTTGCGGATATGACCGGATGCCTGCCCATCTCCGGCCCCTGTCCGTGATGCACGCGCTATTTTTCCCCGGGAAAGGACACCTTTCATGAAGACCATCGTAAACATCAGCCTTGGAAACAGTGCGGACGATTATGACTTCACCTGCCGGTTCATGGGCCGGACTTTCCGGGTAATGCGCGTCGCCACCGACGGCGATGCAGAAAAAGCCGCGGACCTCTTCCAGCAGTGGGACACCCGGGCCGATGCCATCGGCCTCGGGTATATCAAATTCCCCTACAGCATCGGCCCCCACCAGCTGCTGAAAAAACATGCCAAAACGCTCTACCAGTTGGGTGAGCAGCTGCGCACGCCCTTTACCACCGGGGACGCTTTGCGGACCGTGTGCCACGAATGGACCATCCGGCATATCCAGTATAAATTCGGCAACAATTATTTCAACAACAGCCGTGTCTTTTTCTTTTCCGGCATGGTCAACTCCATCATCGCCAAAGCCTTAAGCGAGTATACGGCCAACCTGACATTCGCCGACCCCGTCCTGGAAGACGGCATTCCCCGGTTTCTCAATTCAATGGACGACCTGGAACGCTATGCCAGGGGCCTCCACGGCTTGCTGCAGTGGGTGCCGACACGGCGGTTTTCAAACTTTGCCATGCCGCTGAAAGCCTATAATGACTACATCGTCCGGCGGGCGGTGCAGCAGTCCCATTTTGTGGTGATCCCCTTTCATGAGTTCTACAAATATGTTGAAAATTGCGGCGTCCGGGAGTTGGGCGGCAAAACCGTGATTACGGCCATTGCCTATGAGGACCGGGTGAAATTCCTCAGGGAGCGGGGCGTTGACGCCATCATCGATGCAACGCCGAAAATCCTTGAGCGCGTTGTCAGCTTCAGTGTGCTGGAGGCAATGATCATGACGGCCCTGGGAAAAACGCCGGCTACGCTGACCAGCGACGACCTTCTGGAAGTCATTGCCGGGCTGCGCATGGACCCGCGCGTCATTTTCCCCTCGGGCAAGGAGAAGCGCGTCAATCGTTTCGCCTTCGTGGTGTACCCTTTGTCCCGGGATGACCTGAAAAAACTGAAACCCGTTCGCATGCTTTCCCGCCTGGGGCGGGAGCCTGCCATGGACGCCATTGAAAGGGTCGGGGCCTACGCGCCCCCCTTTGTATACTCCAAGGTCACCGGCATCAAATCCCCCACCGGCATCGAGGCCGAAGGCTGGCTCATCGCCATCGGCGCCACCCCTAAACAGATGCTGGCCCACAGCCCTGATTTCATCAACGCGCGAATTCTCAAGGCCGCTGAGATCGCCCGGCGCCTGGGCGCCCAGATTTTAGGGCTCGGGGCGCTGACAAGGGCCATGGGGGATGCGGGCCTTACCATCGCCAAACAGGCAGACATCCCCGTGACCACCGGCAACAGCTACAGCGCGTCGGCCACCCTCTGGGCCACGGCCGATGCCGTTCGGCGCATGGGCCTGATCGAGGTCGCCAAGGGGAAAAAGCTCAAGGGCAAAACCATGGTGATCGGCGCGACCGGCGCTGTTGGTTCGGTGTGCAGCAAGCTGCTGGCCCTGGCGTTCGAGGAAGTCTACATGGTGGATATCCACGATGCCAAGTTGCTGGCCCTCAGGGAGTCGATGAACAGTGAGATAAAGAATGTCAACGTCACAATAACCACCCGGGCAGACAAGTACCTGCCCGATATGGATGTGATCGTTACCGCGACAGCGCTGCCCCCGGACAAGATGCTGGACATCACCAGCGTCAAGCCTGGCTGCGTGATCACCGACGTGAACCGGCCCCTCAATTTTACCCTGAAACAGGCAAAAAAGCGGCCGGATGTGCTTATCATCGCATCCGGTGAAATCACCCTGCCGGGTGAGCCGGAAATGCGGGATATTGGCCTGCCCCACGGCGTGACATACGCCAGTATGGCCGAGGCCATTGTTCTTGCCCTGGAAGGGCGCTTTGAAAACTACAGCGTCGGCCGGGAAATCCAGTGGGAAAAGGTCAGCGAGATCTACAAGCTGGGGCTCAAGCATGGCATGCGCCTGGCCGCCATCACCGGCATTGAAGGCGTATTGACGCAAAAGGATTTCAAGCGGGTGCGGGATCTGGCATTAAAAGCCAGAAAAAGATCGGATTAGAGCCCGGTTTTCCTTCGCTCCGTCACCGTTACCCCGCCGATCCCCCAGTTGTCGGTTTCCACTTCCTCGATGACCACCACCGTGGTCTGGGGGTTTTTCCCCAGCAGGCGCTGCAGCGATTCGGTCACCTCCCGGATGAGCTGCGCCTTTTTTTCAGGGGTGGCACCCTCCCGGGTGATCTTGATGTTGACATAGGGCATGCGCGTCCTCCTGTCATGCGAAAGTTTCCGGAAATAATCATTTTTCGCGGCGTACCCGCCGGATTCCCGCCGGGTTGGCGGTACGCCTTCAATTTTCTCAAAGAATAGGGCGATTTTTTTTCATGGCCGATGAATGTATAGCGCCGGCTGCCGGGTAACGCCGTTTCAATCCTGCTGTCATTGACCAAAAACCGGTTTATGCGCCTTTGGGAAAGTATTAAACCTCGGGCAGTACCCTGGCACCGCAATAAGTAAAATTTTGCTGATTAAACCGGGTTAACGGTTTTAATCGGAAAAAAATTACCAGTTTTTTCCTCAACCCGCGCCCTTTAAGACAAGGTCTGCGGCTTCGCCGATACCCCCGGCTACGGTGGTGTCCCGGCCGAGTTCGTGCCGGTGCTTCATGCCGTGGCCGGAAAGCACGTATATGGCGCCTGCGCCCGCATCTTTCCCGAATGCCACGTCATGGGGATGGTCCCCGATCACAAAGGACCGTTTCAGGTCAATGCCGTGCTCGGCTTCGGCTTTTTTCAGGAAAAACGGTTTCGGCTTGATGCAGAGGCAGTCATCCGCCCGGTCATGGGGGCACACATAGGTATCGGCGATCCGGATGCCGGATTGTTCGAGGTGCGCCAAAACGTATCCATTGACGCGCGCGACGTCCTGCAGGGTGATGATCCCCTTTGCCACGCCCGACTGGTTGGTCACGATAAACAGGCTGAAATGCGCCTGCAGCTTCAGCAGCGATGGGACCGTGTCTGGGTAAAAAACCACCTGCGACGGATGGGACAGGTGCCCCCGGTCATCGATGATGGTGCCGTCGCGGTCCAGAAACACGGCCGGCCGCGATTGCAGCGAACGTGGATTTGTCGTCATTGCCGGCTTTCCCGCCATTTACATCCTGCGGAACAATTCCTTTATTCTGCTTCTCGTCATGATACCCTTCCAGTCTTTGCCCAGGGCGTTTTCCCACAGCGGTTCCAGCACCAGCGAGATGTCGGCCATCTTGTCAAATTGCGCTTCGGTGAGGTCTTTGGTCAGGTTTTCCGGCAGCGAAATGTTGTTTTTATCCACCATTTCACGGAACTCGCCCACGTATTGGGGGTAATAGTCATCCAGGTAATTGAAAACCACCGAGTTGCACAACCCGTGGCGCAGCTTCAACACGTAAGACAGCCCGTAGGAAAGCGCGTGGCAGACCCCGACCTGGGAATAAGCAATGGACAGACCGCCGAAAAGGGAGGCCATCATCAACTTGTCGTCTTTTCCGGCCCGATCCCCGGGTTCAAGAAAAACCTGGCGGCACAGGTCGATTGATTTTTCGGCAAAGGACCGGCTGAACTCATTTAAAAAAGTGCCCGCAAGGGATTCCGCGTTATGGATGTAGCAGTCCATGGCCGTGTAAAACCGCTGTTC
>SKZX01000410.1 GCA_007127175.1 Desulfobacterales bacterium | reverse complement strand
TTTGGAGATGGTAAGGGTTTAAAACGTAAATCATGATAAAAAGGAAGGCGGAATATGGCTGAAGGCATTAAGGAAGTCAGTGATGCGACGTTTGACGCAGAGGTAATTCAGTCCGAAACCCCGGTTCTGGTTGACTTCTGGGCACCATGGTGCGGCCCCTGCAAGGCCATTGCACCCGTTCTCGAGGCGATCAGCAAGGAGTTTGAAGGGCGGCTCAAGATCGTCAAGTGCAATGTCGATGACAATCCCTCGACTCCCAGCAGTTACGGTATTCGCGCCATACCCACCCTGATTTTTTTCAAGGGCGGTGAAAAGGTGGAGCAGATCGTCGGCATGGTGGACAAGTCCAAGCTGGAGCAGTCAATCAAAAACAACCTGTAGCGAGAAAACATGAACGGGACAGATTACGACCTGGTGATTATCGGGGCAGGGCCGGCTGGCATGGCTGCAGCCCTTTATGCGGGAAGAGCGCGGCTGTCGGTGCTGGTGCTGGAAAAAGCCGCCCCGGGCGGACAGATTCTGGTAACAGACTGGATCGAGAACTATCCCGGGTTTTCGGAGGGGATAAGCGGCCCCGACCTGATGGAGCAGATGCTGGCGCAAGTCAAGCGGTTCGATGTGGAGATCAAAAGCGGTGAAGTGGTTTCAATGGACATCAGCGGGCCGGTCAAGCAACTTGTGCTTTTGGATGCAACCATTACCGCCAGGGCGGTGATTATTGCAACCGGGACGTCTTTCCGCAAGCTTGGCGTTCCGGGTGAAAACCGTTATCTGGGACGCGGTGTTTCCACATGCGCCACATGTGATGCCCCTTTTTTCAAAGACAGTATCGTAGTGGCGGTTGGTGGCGGGGACACGGCCCTGCAGGAAAGCATTTATCTGACCCGTTTTGTTAAAAAGGTTTACCTGGTCCATCGGCGTGACCAGTTGCGGGCGGTAAAAATTCTACAGGAGCGGGCGGCGCTAAACGATAAACTGGAAATTGTCTGGGATTCAACCGTTACAGAGATCAAGGGCGGGTCTGAAGGCGTTGAAGCGGTTACTGTGAAGAACTTAAAGACCGGGGAAGCGGCCGACATTCCTGCAGAAGGCTGCTTCGTGTGGGTGGGGTCATTGCCGAATGCCGGCTTTGCAGCGGGGCACATGGAAATGGATGGACAGGGCTTCATCATAACGGATGACCGCATGAGGACAAACATACCCGGTGTTTATGCGGCGGGGGATGTCCGGAATACACCCCTTCGCCAGGTCGTAACGGCGGTGGCCGACGGGGCCGTGGCAGCCAGCGATGTCATGCATTATCTTGACAATATGTAGCAGAAACGGCCTGACAGACCGCTGGCGGTCCTTTCTGCTGTGTTCAGGCGGCCCGGCCTTGTCAGCCATGCCGTGATTGCCTTGCCATCCCAATAATTCATACTTTTCGAGACGATCAGATTCAAAACCATGAAAAAATGTATATTGCTTCTGTTTTGTGCCATGCTGGTCTTCAACCTGGCCGGCTGCGCTAAAAAGCCGGATGAAAGAACCGCCCAGCAATTGTCGGAAGACGGCGCCAGGCATTTTGAAGCGGGGAATTACAAGAAGGCCATTGAGGCATATAAACGTCTCAAGGACTGGTACCCTTACAGCCCCCTTGCACGGGAAGCACTGCTAAGGGTTGCCGACAGCCATTATCATTTGGAGGAATACGAAGACGCCATTTTCGGTTATGAACAATACGAGCACCTTTACCCGAATGACCCTGAAATTCCCTATGTGATCTATCAGATCGGCCTCTGCCATTATGAGCGCATCCGGACGATAGACAGGACGCAGCTGCCCGCCAGGAATGCCCTTGAAACCTTTGAACGCCTCCAGGCCCGGTTTCCAGCCAGTGAATATGCAGAGAAAGCAGGGCCTAAAATTGATGAATGCCTGGAAAATCTGGCCGGGCATGATTTTTATGTGGGGCGCTTCTATTACCGGTCCGGTCATTACAAGGCGGCGATCAATCGCTTCAACAAAGTGACGCAGCAGTACCCGGATCATCTTGACGCCCATAAAAGAGCCGTCAAATACCTGGCGATGGCTGAAGAAAAGCTGGCTGAGCAGGAAAAGTCCAGGGAGGACGCAGCTGAAGAAGCGGAAAAGGACATGCCGAAGGCGTTGAAAAACGGGTTGTTGAATATGCCCGGGCCATATTCCGGGCCTTGATCCGGCAGGGAAAGCAAAGAAAATTCTTTACAAGAAGGTAAAAAAAAGGCATATAAGAACGTTTTGTGCCCTGTCGGTTTACGGGCTTCCGTTTGTGAGTGTTTTACAGGGTGTGTGTGCAAGCCTGACGATTGCAATATCTGAAAAAAGTATAAGTGATTGATAATCAATAAGGAGACAGACAATGTCCAGGATATGTGAATTGTGCGGGAAAAAACCAATGGTTGGCTCTAACATCAGCCATGCTCATAATGTCACTAAGCGTCGTTTCAACCCCAATCTTCAGCGGGTGCGTGCCCTGCACAATGGCAGTGTCAAGAAAATCAGTGTATGTACAAGCTGTATTCGTTCCGGCCGGGTGCTCAAAGCGCCCCGGATGATGAAAAGCGTCACACCCGCTTGACGTCGGAAATAACGGGAACGTTTTCAAGGCCCGTGATGACTTTGTCCAGATGGTCAACATTGTTGACGATAATGGTAAAGTGAACCAGAACGATATTGTTGTCGCGATGTTCGATGTGAACCTCGTTGATATTTGCATTGGCTTTGCTTATGGCCGTGGATATTTCGGCAAGAAGGCCGACCTGATCATACCCGGTAACCACCAGGGATGCCGGAAACATTTCGTTTTCACCGGCTTCCCACTCAACGTCGATGCGCCTTTCAGGATCCATTTTAAGCGCGTTGATACAACTGCTTCGGTGCACGGCCACGCCCTGGCCGTGGGTAATGTAACCGGTAATTGAATCACCGGGAACCGGGTGGCAGCATTTTCCGAAACGAATGAGAATATCCGCCATCCCCTGCACCACGACCCCCCCATCCTTCTTCCGGGGCTTCCGGTCCGCCTGCCGGGACATGACCTTTTCGACCAGGTTGCTGTCCTTTTTTTCTTTTACCTCCGGGTCAAATTTGCGGACGATCTGCAGCGGTGTGATCTTGCCGATGCCGACGCTCGCGATGAGGTCATCGACCTCCCTGAAGCCGAATTCCTCGGCGATTTTGAGCATTTCCGGCGTTTTTAAAAGGGCATTGAAGTTGAGCTTGTGCTTCCTGAACCCCTTTTCGCACATTTCTCTTCCCAGCGACAGGCTACGGTCTTTCTCCAGTTTACGGGTATGCTGACGTATACTCGATTTGGCCTTGACGGTTTTGACGAAGTTGATCCAGTCCTTGCTGGGCTGGGTGCCCCGGCTGGTGATGATCTCGACGATGTCACCGCTCTTGAGGCGGTAGGAAAGGGGGACGAGCCGCCCGTTGACCCGCGCGCCGGTGCATTGGCTGCCGACTTCCGTGTGGATGATATAGGCGAAGTCCACGGGGGTCGCCCCCTTTGGCAGGGATTTGACCTCGCCGGTGGGGGTGAACACGAAGACCTCGTCCGGGTAGAGATCGATGCGGACATTCTCGAGAAATTCTTCGGGGTCCCTGAAGCTCTTCTGGTTCTCCACCAGGTTTTGAATCCACGCCAGGGCCTGATCGGTATTGGCATTTTCGGATTTGCCTTCCTTGTAGCTCCAGTGGGCTGCAATGCCGTAGTTGGCAACGTGATCCATCTCTTTCGTACGAATCTGGATTTCCATCCGCTCGCCATAAGGCCCGATTACGGTCGTATGCAGGGACTGGTACATGTTGGGCTTGGGCACGGCAATGTAGTCCTTGAACTTTTTTGGGATCGGCTTCCACTGGCTGTGAATGGTGCCCAAGGTGCTGTAGCACTCTGAAACGCTGTCCACAATAATCCGGAAGGCTATGATGTCGTAGACCTCTTCGAATTCAAGTCCCTGGGTTCTCATTTTATGGTAGATGCTGTAATAGTGCTTGTAGCGCCCCATGACATCCCCTGCGATCCCTGAGCGCTTTATTTTTTCCTCCAGCATCTGCCGCACGGTCCCCACATATTTTTCCCGCTCCCCCTGCTCTTTTTTTACCAGGTTTTCAATTCGCCTGAATTCTTCGGGATTCGCATAATAAAAGGCGTTTTCCTCCAGTTCCCGCTTGATCCAGTATATACCGAGCCGGGCGGCTATTGCGGCGTAGATGTCCAGGGTTTCCTGGGCGATCCATTTTCTTTTGTCCGCTGATTTGTGATAGTGCAGGGTTTGGATATTATGGAGGCGGTCCGCAAGCTTGACCAGGATCACCCGGATGTCATCCGCCATTGCCAGTATCATTTTCCGCGTATTTTCGGCCTGGCGATGCTGGTCGCTGGAGAAAGGCAGGGCACTGATCTTGGTCACGCCGGAAACAATGTGCGTGACCTCCCTGCCGAAGGTTTTTTCTATTTCCTCGATGGTGCAATGGGTGTCTTCCACGACATCGTGCAGGAGGCCGGCTGCGATGCTGACGGGGTCCAGCTTCATTTCCGCGATGATGTTGGCGACCTCCAGGGGATGGGAAAGGTACGGCTCGCCCGAGAGCCTGAGCTGTCCGGCATGGACCCTCGCCGAAAAAATGTAGGCCCGGTCAATGATGTCAACATCGGCTTCCGGATAATACTCATAAAGCTTATCCAGTATGTCAGTAATGCGTATCATCTGAGTATTTTCAACATAGGGATTCCCTTCCGGGAGAATCCATCAATAGGCCTTGGCAAATATGACCCGCTTAGGGGAAGGGTTTGCGCATTCGATGCACTTGCCCGCCGCTTCCTGTTCGTTGAAAGGAATGCATCGTATGGTGACGTTCAGCCGGTTTTTGATCCCCTCTTCACACGCCTTTGCACCGCACCAGTGCGCCCGGACGAAGCCGCCGTGAATTTCAGGCTTTTCAGGGTTGTCGGGGGTGAAAAAAGCATTGAAAGCATTTGTGTCGTCTATGGTATGCGTATGTGTTTCCCTGAAGGAAAGGGCTCTTTCAAACAGGTTTTTCTGCATGTCGTCCAGTATATCGACCACCTCTTCCAGGAAACGCTCTGTCGGGATGGACTGGCTTTGTTTCCGGTCCATGTCCCTGCGCGCCATGAACACCGCGTTCACAGCCATATCCTTGGGCCCGATTTCCACGCGCAGCGGAATCCCTTTTTTGATCCAGTCCCAGTTTCTTGCACCGCCGATATTGCGCGCATCGATTTCAACCCGAAGGGGTGCGCCATGGTAGTTGATCTGCCTGAGCCTGTCGGCGATATCCCGGGTGTAAGCCATCACGCTTTCGGCTTCTGCCGCTTTCTTGAGAATGGGCAGCAGCACCACGTGTGCGGTTGCCACCCGCGGGGGGAGGATAACGCCGTTGTCGTCCCCGTGGGTCATGATCAACCCGCCGATCAGCCGGGTGGAGACCCCCCAGGATGTGGTCCAGCCGAACTCTTCTTTTTCATCGGCCGATTGAAAGCGTATACCCGAGGCTTTGGCGAAATTCTGGCCCAGAAAATGGGACGTGCCTGCCTGCAGCGCTTTCCTGTCCTGCATCATGGCTTCGATGCAGGTGGTGGTCTCGGCGCCCGGGAATTTTTCAGCTTCCGTTTTTTCTCCCGTAATAACCGGAATGGCAAGCAGTTCTTCCGCCATCCGCCGATAAACGTCGAGCATCATGTGCGTGCGCTCAACGGCTTCCTTTTTCGTGGAATGCACCGTGTGCCCTTCCTGCCATAAAAATTCACTGGTCCTCAGAAAAAGGCGGGTGCGCAGCTCCCATCGGACCACGTTGGCCCATTGGTTGATCAGCATGGGCAGGTCCCGGTAACTCTTGACCCACTTGGAAAAGGCGTCCCCGATGATGGTTTCGGAGGTGGGGCGGACGATGAGCGGTTCGTTGAGCTTTCCCGCCGGCACAAGGCTTCCGCCTTCCCCCTTTTCCAGCTTGTGATGGGTCACCACGGCGCATTCCTTGGCAAACCCCTCGACATGTTCGGCTTCCTTTTCAAGGAAGCTGATGGGTATGAAAAGGGGAAAATAGGCGTTTTTGACCCCTGTGGCTTTGAACATGTCATCCAGAAGGCGCTGGATGTTCTCCCACAACCCGTAGCCCCACGGCTTGATCACCATGCACCCTCGAACAGGCGATATTTCGGCCATTTCAGAGGCCTTGATCACCTGCTGATACCATTCGGGGTAATCTTGGGTTCGGGTCGGCGAAATAGCCGTCTGTTCCTGTTTTGACATTTCCGGTCCTTTTCACAGCATGTATTGAATATGATGAAATCCGGCAATCGTGTTGCTATTCAGTTTTTGCAGGTTCGTCTATAAAATCGTTTTCTATCGTTTCAATGGCCTGAAGCAGTGCGTCGACCAGGCGGTTTTGCGGCAGTTTTTTTACAACCCGCCCTTTTTTAAACAAAACACCCGCATCCCGGCCGCCGGCAATGCCGACATCGGCTTCCCGGGCTTCTCCGGGACCGTTTACCGCACAACCCATAATGGCCACGCGAATGGGTAAAGTCTTCGTCATCAGGGCCGTTTCCACATCTTCAGCGATTGAGAATAAATCAATTTCGCACCTTCCGCAAGTGGGGCAGGAAATAATTTCGGGCCCCCGCCGCCGGATGCCCAGGGCGCCCAATATTTCATATCCCACACGGACTTCCTCAACGGGGTCTCTCGTCAATGAAACCCGCAGGGTATCGCCGATTCCGTCCATCAGAAGGTTTCCGATGCCCACGGCCGATTTGACAATGCCGGCATACAGGCCGCCGGCTTCCGTCACCCCGACGTGGAGCGGCACATCTGATTGTGCCGAAAACATTCGGTAGGCTTCTATGGTGTTGAGCACGTTGGATGATTTCAGGGACACCTTGACGCGGTCAAAGCCCAGGGCACCGAGAAAGTCGACATGGTTGTTCGCACTCTCAACAAGTGCCCCCGGGGTCGGCCCGCCGTGTTTTTCAAGGCGGTTTTTTTCAAGGGAGCCCGAATTGACGCCGATCCGGATAGACACATCATGGACCCGGGCTGCATCAACGACGGTTTTCATGCGCTTTTTCCCGCCGATATTGCCCGGGTTGATGCGTATGGCATCCGCCCCGGATTCGATGGCTGCAACCGCAAGCCTGAAGTCAAAATGGATGTCGGCGATGAGCGGTATAGCAATCTGTGCTTTGATCCGTTGAATTGCTTCTGCGGCGGCCATATCCGGGACGGCAACCCGGATTATCTCGCAGCCTGAGGCTTCAAGGCGTTTAATCTGGGAAACGGTCGATGCAACATCGTCTGTAAAGGTGTTGGTCATGGACTGAACACTGACAGGCGCCCCCGCCCCCACCGCCACAGTGCCGACATGAATCTGCCGGGTCTTCCTGCGTGTTATATGAATGGACATTTCATGTTTGCTTGCAATATGAATTGAAACGCTTAT
>SKZX01000297.1 GCA_007127175.1 Desulfobacterales bacterium | reverse complement strand
TCGCGGAAAACGGTTTCGTCATCAATGGCAAGCACTTTAGTCATCGATCATTTCTCCGGTAATCAATGCGTCGATGGCACGGGTTAGCACCGACAGGTCGGGAAGCGGCTTTCTGAGCACCTGCCAGGGGGAAAGCCCTATCGCCTTGAGCGTGTTCGGCAGGCCGTAATTGGTGGACCCGGTATGGATCAGGAATTTCATGACGGGTCTCATGTCATGCGCCTTCAGGATCAGGGTGTTGCCGTCTATCCCCGGCAGCCGCATATCGATGATGCCGATGTCGACGTTCTGTTCGGACAGCAGTTCAAGCGCTTCTTCTCCGCTGGCGGCCGACAGGACGTTGAACCCCTCATCCTCAAGAAATGCAGTGAGGTTTGTGCTGACCACATTTTCATCGTCTACGACCAGGATTTTGATATCCGACGGTTCCATTCAGGCTCCTTGACGGGTTAGCGGCAGCTTGATGGTAAAGCGGGAACCCTTGCCGCTGCGTGTGGCGAGTTCCATTTTCCCGCCGTGATTGTTGGTGATAATGAAATAAGACACTGAAAGGCCCAATCCGGTTCCGGATCCCACTTCCTTGGTGGTGAAAAAGGGCTCGAATATGCGTTTGCGTATCTTTTCATCAATGCCGGGGCCATTGTCCTCGATTTCAATGGAGGCCATGCCGTCTTTCAGGCGGGTTCGGATACGGATGCGCGGCTGCTCGTTATCATAGTTTTTTCCGGCAATGGCCTGGGCGGCGTTTTTCAACAGGTTCAGGAGAACCTGCTGGATTTCGGTCCGGATGCAATGGATCTGGGGCAACGCGGTGTCATAGTCCCGTATTATTTGAATGTGCCTGAAATCATAGTGTTTTTTCAGGTTGTAGTCACTTGCGGCAAGCTCAATGGTGCTGTCCACCAACTCGTTAACCGTTGCCGAGGAAATCCGGGAGTCGCTCTTTCTGCTGAAGTTAAGCATGTTGGAGACGATTTCCGATGCCCGGTGCCCCATTTCCAGGATGCCTGAGAGCATCTTGTAAATGCCGCGCTTTTCCATGTATGCGGCAACAGCGTCCATGCTCGTGCCCACCTGTGCGGCCACCTCGTAGTTCTTGCCGAGATTTTTGGAAAGCCGCCGCTGGATATTCTGGGCGCCCATCATGATGCCGCCAAGGGGGTTGTTGATTTCATGGGCCATACCTGCGGCAAGGCCGCCAACGGACGCCATTTTTTCCGACTGTACCACCATTTCCTCGAAGCGGACACGGTCGGTGATGTCGTCAACCCGGATGACAGCCCCCTGGACACCGTTGTCTATCAGCGGGTAGATCACGATGTCCGTATAACGGGTTTTTCCCCGGCGCTCGTAGGGCACCTTTTCTATTGTCCGTGGGGCGCGTTTTTTTATGGCGGTGTGCACATGGTCGAGATAATCGCTGAAATGGGAAAAGATCTTGTCAATGGCGACGCCCTCGACATGATCTGCGTCCAGGCGGGTCATCCGCCTGGCTTCCTTGTTCCAGTGGGTAACCCGGCCGCTGGGGTCCACCCCGATCAGTGCGGAAGGCATTGAATCGATAATGTTTTTAAGATAGAGCCGGATGTTGTTGAGCTCGTTTCTGGAAGTCCTTACCGAATGTACCATGTGGTTGAAGGTTTCGGAAAGGTAGCCGATTTCATCGCCGGCATGAACCGGGACCACCACGTTCAGGTCCCCCGTGTTGACTTTCTTGACGGCTCCCAGCAGGTGCTGCATGGGCAGGATGAAGGTGCCGAGAAAAAACAGCCAGAAACCTGCCAGCACGAACAGCAGCACGCCGAAGAACATGATGATCAGTTTGGCCGCCGCCGGGTGGATATAGTCCCTGTAGGCAGCGTAGGCAAAGCCAAGTTCATAAATACGGTTTTCCCCCTGCTCATAATGGATAAAGGATACCGTGTGCCGGGGATTGTTGGAAAAATCCCGGTATAAGCGGTTCCCGGCGTGTCTCATCGGTTTAACATATGCCAGAGTCTCGGCCTTCAGCGTTTTTTCGTGGGCAGCGCCGCCTTCCAGGTGCTGCCGGAGCGCCTCGTTGAAATGGGGGAGCCCCGCTTTGCGGGAGGCCAGAAACGTTTCTATCCCCTCCCGGAACCCCTCCACAGGTATGTTATTAATTTTGCGGTGATAGTATGCCGTATAAAAATTCAGTTGGGCAAGATATTTCCGGATCTGTTCATTGTTCGGCGGGGTCTTGCCGTGCTGGAGGAGGTAGGCTTCAATGGACCGGGTGTACCCCTTCAGAAAGCCAGTTCGGTTTTCAGCCTCGCGCAGCGCCGCAAGCAAGGGCTCAAGGCCGTCAACGGCCGAAATCCTTTCCGCAAGAAGGGTGTTTTCCATGTCGTGTCGGATCCGGTGGCCGTCCAGGGGTTGGCCGTCTTTCAGGTACGGTGCTTCCAGGGTTCCGGACCTCGTGTCATAGACGGCCAGGTAGCACAGGTCCTGTGGTCTATAGTCTGAAGAAAATAATATTCGATGGATCTCGTGCCCGCGGATTTCATCATAGGCCCTGTCCTTGTCGCTAAGGGAAAAATAGCTGATTCCCTGGATCAGCACAAGAAAGGTCACCATGCTGACCCCGACGATTTTTGCCGTGAATGAGGATTTGTCCCGCGTGTTGTTGATATAGATAATGGCCAAAAGAAAGAACCCGAATATGTTGAGCATTGCCCAGGTGATCTGAAAAAAATGTCTGTCGATAAGCCCTTCCCTGCTCAAGGCATTGGCGACCGACGGTATCAGCGCGCCGAGCAGGTAGGCAATACCCAAAAGAAAAACAACCAAGCGTTCCCGGCCGGCTGTCATCTTGATTTTATAGATATAGATAGTGGTGAACGGGACCAGGTAAAGAACGAGAACGACCCCGATCCATTTGCTGATTTCATCGGCATCAAAATCCCAGTAGTGCCCATCGAAATGATAGACAGTCGAAGCGTTGAGCGTTATCAGGATAAACGCGGCGGTGATCGCAAAGGACACGATGTATTGAGAAAGCCAGAGGATGCTTTCGGTTTTCAGGTTTCCCGGTTTGGGATAGTTGTAGATGAACAGGGTAAAATGCGTTTGCCCGAGCATGATCACGCCGACCGAGAGCCACCGGTGATAGGCGGCCAGAGGGTGATAGTAGCTGGAAGCGATCACGTAGGCGAGGTTTAACAGCGTGGCGAAAAGGTATGCGCATCCGAGGTGAAAGGTGGCCCGGGATTTTTCAGGAATGGAAAAAAAGAAAAGGGTGATCAGGAGGTGGAAAACCACGGGAATGAGTGCACCGATGGTGAAAAAATTGAAATATATGGGGTTTTCCAATTCCCTGAGTTCCTTTTATGCGCATTTCAAGTGTTTTTTGCTTTATTAACTTGTTTAATAAGATATCCGGCGCTTATTCGTCAATGCTTTTATAAGGCTTCAAGGCGTCTGTTGAGCGTGGTCGCCCTGGCGGATTTGCCTTTCTGCCATCAGCGCCTCTATCCGCTTCAGCGTCGCCGCCTTCTCAAGGGCCCATTGAGGGGCGAGGAGTTCGTGGGGGTGCGGGTCTCCGGTAAGCCTCTGGACGACAATATCTGCCGGCAGACGCGCCAGAAAGTCGCAGACGATATCTGCGTATTCTTCTTTTTCCAGGCACCGGTAGCGCCCTTTTTTGTACCAGTCCGCCAAAATCGTGTTTTTGATCACGTACAGCAGATGGATTTTTATGCCATTTATGCCGGTATATGCTATTTTTTCGGCGGTTTCAAGCATGTGCCGGCGCGTCTCGCCGGGAAGGCCCAGGATCACGTGGGCGCAGATGTTGATGTTCCTTTTCGCCGTCATGGTGACGGCCTTCCGGAAGGCATTGAAATCGTGGCCCCGGTTGATTGTTTCAAGGGTCCGGTCATGGGCGGACTGCAGCCCGTACTCCACCCAGACGAGGTAGTCCCGGGTATAGGATGCCAGAAGATCGATGGTTTCAGGAGTGACGCAGTCCGGGCGGGTGCCCACGCTGATCCCCACGACGCCGGGGACGGCCAGTGCCTCACCGTAAATTGCGGCAAGCCTTTCCAGCGGCGCATACGTGTTGGTGTGGGCCTGAAAATAGGCAATGACCTTTTCTGCCTTGTACCGTCTTGCCACAGCGGCTTTTCCGACTTCAAGCTGTTCGGTGATGGATATTCCACGGCCGTGGGCCCCCGTTCCCGACCCTTTTTCGTTGCAGTAGATGCATCCGCCCCTGGATATGGAACCATCGCGGTTGGGGCAGGTCATGCCGGCGTCGATGGTGATTTTCTGAACGCGGCAGCCGAAAATGTTTCTTAAATAGGTGTTGAAGTCATAATATCTTTTTTGCGGGTTCATGGTATACTTGACCGGTTTTCACAGGGGATGTATGCTTTATCGCTGTTGCCGCATAAATGAACCATGCCTTAAGGGTGCGTCAAAAGCAAGGTTTTTGAAATCAGGCGGGTAAATCGGAAATATGGATACGGGAAAAGCATACGACATCATTGTGGTGGGCGCGGGGCATGCCGGGTGCGAGGCGGCCTTGGCGGCTGCGCGCATGGGGTGCAACGTACTCCTGGTGGCCATCGACCTTGACAAGATCGCCGCCATGCCCTGCAGTCCGTCCATCGGGGGGATGGCAAAGGGGCAGTTGGTCCGGGAAATCGATGCCCTGGGCGGGCAGATGGCGCGGGTGACCGACCAGACAGCCATTCACTTCAGGACGCTCAATACCCGCAAGGGGCCGGCGGTCCAGTCGTCCAGGACGCAGAACGACAAGGTCCGTTACCACGTTGTCATGAAATCCGTGCTCGAGAACACCCCGAACCTCGATGTCAAGCAGGCCATGGTGGAGCGCCTGGTGGTGTCGGGCAACCGGGTTTGCGGAATGGTCGATCAGACAGGGTGTCAGTATCAGAGCCGGGCGGTGATCCTGGCGACCGGCACCTTTCTGACCGGGCGCGTCCACATCGGGGACGTGTCTTTTTCCGCTGGCCGTGCCGGGGAGTTTGCCGCTGAAGGGCTGCCGGCCAGGCTGCGTTCCCTGGGGTTTTCCACGGGGCGCATGAAAACAGGCACCCCACCCCGGCTGCACAGGGATTCCATTGATTTTTCAAGGCTGACGCCCCAGCCGGGGGATGACCCGCCGCGCCCCTTTTCCTTTTTTTCCGACGGCTTTGTCCTGCCCCAGGTGGACGGTTACATGGGGCGGGCCAATCCCGAAACGATCCGGATCGTTACCGAAAACCTGAAGTTTTCCTCGCTTTACGGGGGGTATATCAGCGGGGTTTCAGCCCGCTACTGCCCGTCCTTTGAAGACAAGGTGGTCAAGTTTCCCGACAGGGAAAGCCACCCGGTGATCCTGGAGCCCGAAGGGCTCGATACAAAGGAAATTTATGCAAGCGGCCTTGGAAACAGTCTCCCCCTGGAGATCCAGGCCGCCATGGTGCGCTCCATTGAAGGCCTGGAGCAGGCGGAAATCATGCGGCCCGGTTATGCCATTGAATACGACTATGTCGATCCGGTTCAGTTGTTTCCCACCCTTGAAGCAAAAAAGGTGAAGGGCCTTTACCTCGCAGGGCAGATCAACGGCACGTCCGGTTACGAGGAAGCGGCAGCCCAGGGGCTGTGGGCTGGGATCAACGCCGCGTGCGGCGTCATGAATGAAAAACCATTTGTTCTGGACCGCTCACAGGCCTACATGGGGGTGATGGTCGACGACCTGGTGACCCGGGGAACGACCGAGCCTTACCGGATGTTCACTTCCCGTGCCGAGTACCGCCTCATGCTCCGGGAGGACAATGCGGATTTGCGACTGTCTGAAATCGGTCATCAACTGGGGTTGGTATCCCGGGAACAGGTCGATCGGGTAATGGATAAAAAAAGGCTGATCCGTGATGAAGTGGGGCGTCTGAAAAGGACGGTCATCAGCCCCGGAAAAGAGATCAACGCGTACCTGGAAGAACGCCGCTCCCCGGCCGCAAGAACCGGGGTTGGGCTCGATCAGCTGCTCAAACGCAATGAGATCGATTATGATGTCATCCGCCGGTTTGCCCCCCCTGAAAATGAATTGCCCCCGCAGGTCGTCAGGCAGGTGGAGATCGAGGTCAGGTATGAGGGGTATATCGCCCGGCAGCAGCGGGAAATCGAGAAATTCAAGACCCTTGAAAACAGGAAGATTCCCTTGGATTTCGACTATACCCGGGTTCACGGGCTTTCCAGGGAGATCGTGGAAAAGCTCTCACGGATGCGGCCGTCCTCCCTGGGGCAGGCCGCCCGGATGGACGGCATCACCCCTGCGGCCATTTCCGTGCTCATGGTGGCTTTGAAGGCGGCTTCCGGCAGAGGTCGCGAAAACCAACCGAAGAAGGGATAATTTACAGGATTTACAGCGTGTTTTGTTGCACCGGAATCTTGACAGTCCGGGGATAAGGATTATTGTATGGTCTATAAAAAAACCAGCATTTGGCCGAAGTGAAAGCGTTTTTTACAAAACAGGATAAATTGCTATACAGGCAGGTGAAACCGACATGGCGCAAAAGGATTATTACCAGATTCTTGGCGTAGGAAAAGACGCGTCGGAAGGTGATATAAAAAAGGCATATCGCAAGCTGGCGATGAAATATCATCCGGATCACAGCGCGGGTTCCAAGGAAAATGAGGAGAAGTTCAAGGAGATAAGCGAAGCGTATGCGGTCCTGAGTGACCCGGAAAAGCGCAGGCAATACGACACCTACGGTTCGGAAGATTTCCGGCAGCGATACAGCCAGGAAGATATTTTCAAGGATTTTGATATAGGCGATATATTGAAGGAGTTCGGTTTTGGCGGCGCGTCTTTTTACACCTCCGGCGGCCGGCAGGGAAGAAGCCGGCAGAACGCCCGTTATTCGTTCGACCCGGAAAGCATTTTCGGCTTCGGGGGGCGCGGCGGCGGGCAGCAGGTGCAGAGAAAAGGCCGGGATATGGAATATGAGATTCCCCTCACTTTGCAGGAAGTGGCTGCCGGCACGTCTCGCACCCTTTCCCTTGCCAGCCCGGCGGGCGGTGCGGAAGCCGTGGCCGTCAAGATTCCAAAAGGCCTGATAACCGGGAAAAAAATCAGGTTGGCCGGGAAAGGGGAGCCAAGCCCCTATGGCGGGCCTCCAGGGGACTTGTTTGTCCGGTCAAAAATTGTTCCGGACCCGGTTTTCGAGCACAAGGATTACGACCTTTACGTCAATCGGCAGGTCAGCCTGACCGAAGTCCTTTTGGGGACGAAGATAACCGTCCCCACGATTGAGGGCAAGCATCTGAATATGACCGTCGCACCCGGAACGAAACCCAAAACCCGGTTGCGGGTTGCGGGCCAGGGTCTGCCCCACGTGAAGGGAAGCGGCCGGGGGGATCTCTATGTTGTTATCGATGTGAAATGGCCGAAGCAGCTGAACGAAAAGCAGAAAGACCTCGTAAAACAGCTTTCCGACGCGGGGTTGTAATCACCTGACAGGCGCTCTTTTTTTCAAGAAACCACACAACCATGCCGTGAGCATGGTTGTGCCAATGCGCTTGTTTATTT
>SKZX01000142.1 GCA_007127175.1 Desulfobacterales bacterium | reverse complement strand
TTACCAGCGCCTTGCAAGCAGATTCTGCATAATTTTTCACAATAATTCATCATGAAATTCATAAACCCAAAAAAATTGAATTTGAGATGGCAAGGAAACGCATCATGGCGCGGCGAGGCCAGTAGGCATGAAATTCCTGGAATAAGCTATTTTTTTTGCATTATGACATTCCAGGGGACAAGGCGCAACACGGGCGGCAACACCGGGTCCACTGACTTCGCCGGCGGATATTGAACCGGCAAAGTTGCCGGTCAGCAGGCGCATCCCGGGGGATAAGGCTTGACACTTCAAAAAATGAAATGATATTTTGCGATTGTTGCACCTGACATCGCGGATCAGGGTTGCATGTCCCTATGCGCCCATCAACCACAACACTTTCTGACCGCAGGGAACCTATGAACGAATACACAGGCCGACCCGACGCCAGGCCGATGGTCAAACTCGCAGGCATCGTCATCGCATGTATAGCATTTTCAATGATTACCGGATGTGCCGGCTTCACTGAAAAAACAGGCCTCAGAAAAACCTTTCAGGACGACGAAAACGGACAGCGCACAACTGAAAACCTTTCAGAAAAGGCCCGGGACCAGGCAGGCCTCATTGAAGAAGGCCCTGATGCGATATTTCACTATGATTCAAGTGACGAAGCCGATACCACCCTTGGCCCCCGCACTGGGGGGAAAAGCCCAGGCCGTATTCCCGCCTCCGGGGACCGGGTAAAAGACAAGATACAGGCGCGCTTTGACAAATCCCTTGAGTTTTACCAGGCCGCAATGGAATTCTGGCAGCAGGGGGAGCTTGAAAGCGCACTGGAAGCCCTGGACAACGGATATGCATTGATCATAAACACGGAAACCGGTGATGAGCCGAAGTTTATCCAGCAGAAAGACGACCTCCGGTTTATGATCTCCAAGCGCATACTTGAAATTTATGCCTCGCGGCATACGACCGTCAAAGGAAACCACAATGCCATTCCCGTTGAAATCAACGATTACGTCCAGCGGGAGATCGACCACCTGACCGGAACGGCCCGACAGTTTTTTATCAATTCCTATAAGCGCTCCGGTCGCTACCGCCCTTACATAACCAGCGAACTGCGTGCTGCAGGTCTTCCGGAAGAGCTTTCATGGCTGCCGCTTATCGAAAGCGGCTACAGGGTGAACGCGTTGTCCCACGCCCGCGCTTTGGGCATGTGGCAATTTATCGCATCCACCGGCTACAAGTTCGGGTTGAAGCGGGACCCATACGTGGATGAGCGCCTTGACCCCTATAAATCAACCCAGGCGGCCATAGCCTACCTTCAGGAACTCCATGATATTTTCGGCGACTGGAAAACCGTGCTTGCAGCCTATAACTGCGGCGAAGGACGCGTTCTGCGCGAAATCCGCAGACAGAATATCAACTACCTGGACGACTTCTGGGATCTCTACCAGCGGCTTCCCAGGGAAACCGCCCAATATGTCCCCAGGTTCATAGCAACGCTCCATATTATTGAAAATATGGAAAAATATGGCCTGGAAGGCATCGATACAGATGCGCCTTTTGAATATGAGACGCTCTCCGTTTCACGCCAGGCGCATTTGAAAGATATTGCAGCGGCGATCGGGGCAACCGAAAACGAGCTTGTGCAGCTGAACCCGGAGCTTCGATACAGGCTTTTGCCCCGCGAGGAATACGCCCTGAGGGTTCCTTACGGGAAAAAGGAGATCCTGCTCGCAAAGATAGACGCCGTGCCCGAACAGCATACGGGATCCCAGCAGGTTGCCCAGCACAGGGTTCGACGCGGTGAAACCCTTTCGGGCATAGCTCTTAAGTATGGCACAACCGTCAATGAGATCGCCAGGTTCAACAATATCTACCGCAACAATTATATCGTGGCCGGACAGGTGCTCAAAATCCCCCAGGCAGGGGCCGTGATGCCTGCCGGAAGCCCCGCGGTCAGCGAAAAACTGATTACTTATGAAGTGCGCAGGGGAGATTCGCTCTGGCTGCTGGCAAACCGTTACAATACCACGACCAAACGGATTCAGGACATCAACAACCTGAATTCAGTCAATCTTTATATCGGCCAGAAACTGAAAATTCCGACTGCCACAGGAGGGCAGGGGCTGAAGACCTACAAGGTCAGGCAAGGCGATTCCCCCTACTCAATCGCCCGGCGGCACAACATGAGCGTGAACGAACTCCTTAATATAAACCAACTCACGCGAACCTGCCGGATTTTCCCTGACCAGGAGATTCTTGTACGGTAGCCATGATCACGGTACAGGTAGCTGGCGCCTGGCGTCTTCGTCCCGTAAACCATAGAAGCCCATTCAAAACCTCAGATGAGGTTCGATGGCAAGGCGCAGGCCGATGAAAAAGCGGAGCATATTCAATATATGTGAGCATTTTGAAGAGGCCTGCAACGCAGCCATTGGGCCTCATCTGAGGTTTTGAATGGGCTTCTACTTTTTTATCCCGATATCCCCGGTCTTAATGCCGAAGACAAACAGCCGGATCCAGGAAAACCCGAGCCGGAGAAGGGCCGTGTCGTCCGTCTTGATTTTCAGCCGGACTCTGGGCTTGATGGCATACCGCTTCAAAAAGCTGCTTTTCAGTACAAAGTCCCGGAACGCGTCCATGTTGTAGGCTGCCATGAATGCCATTTTCCCCTTTTCGCAATACGGGCCGGCCCCGCCAAAGGGATCCGCGTAAAAAAGGCGCAGGATATCCGCCCACTCAAGGGTCATCTGGTTGTAAAATACCGCATTCTGATCGGCTTCCCACGATTTGACCGTCCACTCGGCGCTTTCATGGCGGCCCATGCAGAAATCCGGCGGGCGGAAGTAGCTGAGCATTTGCGGCGGCGTGTATTCGTCCTTGAAAAACAGCCCCTGCTCCACGGGAAATGCCCGGCAGGTCTGGGGACGGTCCGGATAGACCGTGCAGCCGCCGGGATCTAAAAAGGGACAGGTGCGCTCCGCGTTGTCCGCCATCCGCAGCAGAACGCTCGGAAAATGCATATTATCGCGCAATACCAGGTCGGTGTGCCGGTCGATAATCTCGGCAGTGCCGATGTTGAGGCGCTTTTTCAGGCGGATGATATCATAGGGGTACAAAAACAGGTTCAGGTTCCGGCAGCACCGGTTGAAGCAGGACACTTCCGGGTGGCATGCAAAGGAAAACGTCTCCCCCGGCGCCAGCAGGCGACCGGGGGCATCTGCCGGGTTTTCGGTTTCGATGTATTTCATAGGCCTTTCGTTTCCAGGGATATGAGCATCATGGCGACCGTCATCCTGAACTTCTCCGAAATACCCGCCTGCGCCCTGAAGCGGCGTTCCATCCCGGCCATCTCCGCGTAAAAAGGCGTCCGGTCGAAAGCAGCGTAGGGGAGATCCCCGAACTGCCTTTCAAATTCGGTGCACCCTGCGCCCTGGATTTTGGGGCGCCCCGGCGGCGACAGTTCATGGGGGATACCGTGCAGCCGGCATATCATGGGACGATGCGCATAAAGGGCGCACCACCCGTCATCGTTGACCGGGCACATGTGCCGGAAGGGCTTCTTTTCCCGCATGGCCCGCTCCAGGTCCCGGATGCAGGCCTGTGCGCGCGAAAGAAAAGTGCGCCGGCGCTCCGGGGGCAACTCACGGAAGCCGGATAACAGGTATGCATATTCGATGGCGGTATGGTGGTAAAAACGGGTCAGGCAGCAACTGTCCGCGCAACCCGTACAGGAAAACCCGTAACGGTCTGCCGCCTGATCATAGGCCCGGTCCATCGCTGCGTAAAGACCCTGCAATTCTTTGAAAAAATTCCCTTTTTCAGCGGCATTACATATTTCTTCAGGCGCAGGCGACATCAATGCCTCATCAGACCAGCGGGGTCGGTATGAATATTTCATTGTAGAGGTTCAGCAAGTAGCGGTCTGTCATGCTGGCGATATAATCGCAAATGATGCGATCCACCGGCTCTCCATTATAATAGGCGGCGACCATCTCCAAGCCCGCCAGCCGTTCCCTGAGATGTTCCGGGTGTTTTGAAAAATGGGCGAATATTTCCGAGATGATCTTTTTTGACTTCACGAATTCCGCGTGCACCGGCCTGGACCGGTAAACATTTTCATAGAGAAACATCCGGAGGTCGGACATGGCGTTGAAAACCCCGTTTGAAAAAGACAGTTCAAGGTTGCCGTCGACCACCCGGCTGGAATAGATCAGGTCCCGGATCATGGTGGTGGAGCGCTGGGCATGGGTGGCGCCGAGGACCGTCACGCATGAATCCGGCACCTGGCGGTCTGCGATGACACCGCTCCGGACGGCATCGTCCAGGTCGTGGTTCAGGTAGGCGATAATATCGGCAAAACGGACGATCCGACCTTCGACGGTGGCTGCCATATTCCCGGGATCGGCTGGTATGATATCGCCGAAACCCTTGGAGTGTTTTACGATGCCATCCCGGACCTCCCAGGACAGGTTGAGCCCCTGGCCGTTGCGCTCAAGGATATCCACCACGCGAAGGCTTTGTTCGCTGTGCCGGAATTCGGACGAATAGATTTCCTTCAGGGCGGCTTCACCGCTGTGCCCGAAAGGGGTATGCCCCAGGTCGTGGCCAAGGGCGATGGCTTCGGCAAGGTCTTCGTTGAGGCGCATGGCGCGGCTGATGGTGCGCGCCACCTCGGCCACTTCCAGGGTATGGGTCAGCCGCGTGCGGTAATGGTCCCCCAGGGGAGACAGAAACACCTGCGTCTTGTGCTTCAGGCGCCGGAAAGCGTTGGAGAACACGATCCGGTCCCTGTCCTGCTGGAATATGGTTCTAACGGGACAGGGTTCCTCCTGGCGCTGCCTGCCCCTGGAGTTGGCAGCCAGAACCCCAAAGGGGGAAATAAACGATTTTTCCCGCTCCTCAAAATCCTCTCGGATGGTTTTCATATGCTTTTGCGCTGTTTGCTGAAATAATACCCTTCAAACCAGGCCGGTCATTTAGCCCGGCAGGTTGTTTACATTCAATTAAACGAAATAAAATAACAAAACCAATCTCTTTTGTACAGAAACAATTTTGATGCGCACGCAAAGCCTTACCGGCCGATTCAGCGTTTGGTTGCATGTTGATGCGCCCCAAAGCGTTTGTCTGTTTTTTTTCGGGTCGGGGACGGCATTCAACATGTGTCGTCCCTTCAGGAGTCCGGTTGTATTGCCTCATTTAATACCGGTGGTTGAAACCACCGGCTATTTGCCTTTGCCCCGCTGGGGCATTACACCGGATGCCCCCTGGAACTTTGCTTTAACCCGGAAGACAGGGTTGGATGCCATCCCCGGTACTGAAAAAATTTAGGTCAGGGGCCGACCCCGATACCGACACCGACGCCGAAAAAAAAGACCCGATGGCGCGGCTGGGAAAAAGACGGTACTCCGAAGATCAGCGAAACAGGTGCATGTTGGGCCGGGGGTTTCTTTCGGGATCACCCGCAAAAAATTTGTCAATGACCGCGCAGATGGCATCGATGTCTTTTGCACCCCGGATATCAGCGGAAAACCGGTGGCCGAACCTGAAACCCGCGGCAAAAAACAACGCCCATTTTTTGTATCGCCTGAGCGCCGTGACCGGCTCGAAATGCGCCCGCATCAAGTCCATCATGCGCTTTGCACAAAACCGGTACAGGTCGTTGCCAACTGGCGGTCCCGCACCCGGGCCCCGTGTCCACACGGCCGGGAGCCAGGGGCTTGACAGGGCGATGCGCCCGATGGAAACGCCGTCGCACCCGGTTGTTTGCAGCATGCGCATGACGTCTTCAGCGTCAAACACCTCCCCGTTGCCGAACACGGGAATGCCGACCGCTTCTTTTACCCTGCCGATGTATTCCCAGCGCGGCGGACGCGTGCGGCGGTCCGGGGCCACGCGGGGATGAAAGGTCAGGGCGTCCGCACCCGCATCTTCAAACCGCCTGGCCATTTCAGCCGCGCCCCCGGGGTCGTCGGCCCACCCGGTCCGGTATTTCACGGTCACGGGGACAGACACCGCCTTGCGCACGGCAGCCACCATGGCCCCAGCGCGATCCGGCGTCTTGAGCAGGGCCGCACCGGCGCCCCGCTTGCAAACGGCCGCAACGGAACAGCCGAAATTGATGTCCACGCCGAAAAAGCCTTCGGCCGCCACCCGGCGTGCCGCTTCGGCCATGATTGACGCATCGGCGCCAAATAGCTGGCAGACCAGGTTCGGCAACTCCTCCCTGCGCCAACGGAACACCAGGGAATGCTTCGGGTTTTCATGGGGCACGGCTTTCGCGCTGCACATTTCCGTAAACAACAAGCCGTAGCCGCCGAAGTGGGCCATGAGCTCCCGGAACGCCACGTGGGTGTACCCGGCCATGGGCGCAATCAAAAGGCGGCCGGGGGCACTCCTGCCGCCGATACGGATGGGCGTGTTCAGAAAATGCCTTATTTCCGGGGATATATTCATTGTTAAAATATGATGGGCTCGTAAAAAGTCGTTTTCAGACGGCTTTGTAAAAAGCTCAAGATCCAGGCGCGAGCAATTTTTGAAGAATTGATAGTACTTATGCGTACGTGAGATTCTTCAAAGATTGCTCGCAACGCAGATATTGGGCTTTTTACGAAGTCGTCAAATATGTTCGTGAAAAAAACGGGTCAAAATGTTATAAATATAGCTTTAATAAGAAACAGCGGTTTTGTTTGCAACTGATTCTTTAACCATTAACCATTAACGATTAACGATTAACCAATAACACATATTTCAATCCGGAGGAAGCATGCGCCATTACGAATTCTACCAGGTGGAAAAGAAGCCGCCCGTTGCATGGGTTTACCTCAACCGGCCGGAAAAGAAAAACGCAATGAATCCGCCGGCGTGGAAGGAAACCCTCCCCATATTCGAGGACCTGGACGCGGACACGGAAATCCGCGCGGTCATCGTCAGCGGCAGGGGGGCCTGCTTTTCCGCGGGCATCGATCTCATGGCCATGTCTGCGGAACTGCCGGAACTCATGGACAACGAACAGAAAGGCGGCGTCAAGTGGCGGCTTCTGAAAAAGATTTATGCGCTGCAGGACACCATCAGCTGCATCGAGTGGTGCCGAAAACCCGTGATCGCCGCCATCCATGGCCACTGCGTCGGTGCGGGACTGGATATGGCGACCGCGTGCGACATCCGCGTCTGCACCGCCGACGCCACTTTCTCCCTCAGGGAAGCCGCGGTGGGCTTTGTGGCGGACGTGGGCGTGCTCCAGCGCATCCCGCGCATCGTGGGGCAGGGTTATGCCAGGGAGCTTGCCTATACGGCAAAAAACTTCGATGCCCAGAGCGCCAAACAGATGCTGCTGGTCAACGAGGTATACGACGGGTATGAGGCCATGATGGCCGGGGCCCTGAAAACAGCTGAAAAAATAGCCGCCAATAGCCCGCTTGCGGTCCAGGCGTCCAAGGACGTACTCAATTTCTGCATGGGAAAACCGGTCGAGGAAGGGCTCAAATACGTGGCTTCCGTCAGCGCCAACATCATCCCGTCAAAAGACCTGATGGAAGCCATTACCGCTTTCATGGAAAAGCGGAAGCCCGATTTCACGGGGGAGTGATGGGGTTGTAAGTTGTAGGTTGTAAGTTGTAGGTTGTAGGTTGTAGGTT
>SKZX01000228.1 GCA_007127175.1 Desulfobacterales bacterium | reverse complement strand
TCAAAAATAAATCTGTCCCCTTTTTCGGGTTCATGCATAATGGTAAACACGGTATTCGGTTTTGATGCCAATCAGCATGTCAATATTGTTTTGCAGGGCATTTCTTTCAGGGTTCATCTCCCAGGCCTTCCAGTCATCGAGGGACCGCCAGGTGCTGATGACGATATAATCGTTGGGGTCGTCAAAATTTCTTAAGGTCTCACCCGAAATATACCCGTCCTGCTTTACAGCCAGCTCCCTGAGTTTGATGAACAGCGGATAGACATCTTCCCGGGCTTCTGCGGGGACGTTTCTGCGGATAATGACTTTAATGGCCATGTTTTATCCTCCAATGCGGGTATGTCATTGAATTCGGCCGCATGTTGAAAAACGGCCGGGCTCAGCAGGGCTGGATTTTCACAAATCCCGTATGTATTTCTAAACCAAATAATAATGTGCGTCCCTGTGATGTCAAAAGGCGCGTTCATCTTTGCCTTTCCAACTGTGAAGCGAGCATGCCGGTCAACATCAGGGCACATCCGGCCCATCCCCTTGCGGAAAGGGCCTCCCCCAATATTATCACGCCGGCAATTACGGCAAAAACCGTTTCAAGGCTCATGATAATGGCTGCATGGGACGGCGGGGCTTTCCGCTGGGCAACGACCTGGAGGGTAAACCCGACGCCCACGGAAAGCAGGCCCCCATAAAGAAGGGGTACAGCCGCTCCTTTCACCGCCGTCCATGTCAGCTCTTCAACGAAAAGACCGATCACCAGGCTCAGGCCAGAGCAGACCCAGAACTGCATGAGCGCGAGCTTGAGCACATCCAGGCGCGGTGCGAGCCAGCCGATGGCCAGCACGTGCAGCGCATACATGAATGCGCACAGGATAACGAGGGTATCCCCGATGCCCAGGGAAAACCCGTTCTGCACGGTCAGCAGGTAGAGGCCCGTAACCGCCAGAAGAGCGCCCGCCCAGACGTTCATGCCGGGCCTTAACCGCCATATCAGGCCCAGCAGGGGTACGATGACAACATAGAGCCCCGTGATAAATCCCGCTTTTCCGGCCGTGGTATAAATGATGCCGATCTGCTGGAGGATGGTGCCGGCAAAAAGCAGGGTGCCTGCCAGCATTCCTGCCGTTATGAGCGACGGACCCTTGGCATGTTTGATGACAAAGGGGCGGTGACGGCTCATAAAAAGCATGAACGGCGTTAAAAACAGAGCGCCCATGGCAAACCGGATTCCCGTGTACAGGAACGGGCCGATGTGATCCATGCCCACTTTCTGAGCCACGAAAGTAGATCCCCAGATCATGGCCGTGATCAGCAGAAGAAAATCGCCCCTGAGGTGAACGCGCCTGTTCATGGGTCAGGCGCTTCCGACCCGGAGATAGGCGTTCAGGCGGTGCTCGATGCGCCTGAATGCCCACAGCACGCCGTAGACGATAATAATGTAGAGAACAGCGGCGAAGATATAGATTTCGTAGAAGGCAAAACTGCGTGCAGCGATTTCCCTGGCCACGCCGGTAATGTCCATGACGGTTATGATGGAAACGAGGGAGGACGCCTGGAGCAGAAAGATGACCTCGTTGGTGTAGGCCGGCCATGCAATGCGAATGGCCCTGGGGATGATGATTCGCCTGTAGAGACGGATTCCGGACATGCCGCAGGCCCGGGCGGCTTCAATTTCGCCGGCCGGCACGCCCTGGATGCCGCCCCGGAAGATTTCAGTGGAGTAGGCCGCCGTGTTGAGCGTAAGCGCAAGAACCGCGCAGAACCATGCGCTCTGAAACAGGCTCCAGAGCCCTGCGGCGTGAAGGATCTCCATAAACTGGCCGCTGCCGTAATATATGAGAAATATCTGGACCAGCAGGGGGGTTCCCCTGAAGTAGAAGGTAAAGGCGTATACAGGCAAGGAAAGGATTTTCTTGGGCGAAACGCGCAACACGGCCAGCGGTATGGCCATGCAGAAACCGATGAGAACGCTCAGGGCAGTGATCTGAATGGTGATCAGGCTGCCGCTCAATAACCGGGGGAGGCTTTCGATGATGATGTCCATGGTCGGTTTACGCCCTCCTCACGCCCCGGGCAGCCCTTTTTTCGGCCCATTGCTGAAGGATGTTGGAGATGATCGTAATCGCCAGGTAGATAAGCGATGCCGCAAAAAAGAAAGTAAACGGCTTCCGGGTGTTTCGGGCCGCGATATCGGCGCTTCGCATGAGTTCCGGCAGCTGGATCACGGAAATAAGGGCCGTGGCCTTGATCAGCACCATCCAGACATTTCCCAGGCCGGGCAGCGCATGGCGCATCATCTGGGGGAGGGTTATGCGCCGGAACGTCAGCGCGCCGCTCATGCCGCAGGCACGGGCGGCTTCGAGCTGTCCCGCGGGAACGGCCAGGTAGGCCCCGCGGAACACTTCGGTTGAAAACGCCCCGTAGATAAACCCGATCGTGGCGGTTCCGGATATGAAAGGATCAAGGGAAACATAAACAGGATGGCCCAGGGCGGCTGATAAGTCCTGGATCAGCGTCGGAACGCCGTAATAGACCAGCAGAATCAGGACCAGTTCCGGGACCCCGCGAACTACCGTGGTATAGGTGTTGATTAAAAAGCGCACGGTGGCAGATCGGGAGAACTTGCACAGCACCCCGATCAGGCCAAGGCCGATGGCGATCACCATGGCACAGACGCCGACGTAGATCGTGAGCTTTGCCCCCTGCATTAAAAGCGGGCCGTATCCGTCCAGGTCAAACACGGGCTTCCCTTTTTTTCATATCGTGAAAAGGCGGGTCCGGCCGATAGTGTTCGGCAGGACCCGCCTGAAGGCATATTGCAATTGCAAGATGTTCTGGGTTCTAATCCCCGTAAACGTCGAAATCAAAGTATTTGTCGTTGATTTTCTGGTAAGTCCCGTCTTCGCGGATCCGGATGATGGCCCTGTTGAAGGCTTCGCGCAGGTCATCCTCCCCTTTTCGGATCGCAATGCCGATTCCCTCGCCGAACCATTCTTCATCGGTGTAGCTGGGACCTGCAAACTCGTAATTCTTCCCGGGCTCAGTTTCGAGAAACCCCGTCTGGAGCACCACGGCGTCGGCAAAGAGAAGGTCAACCCGGCCGGAAACAATATCCATGTTGGCTTCCTCCTGGGTGGCATAGGAGCGGACGGTCATGATGTCTGCGAAATTGTCGTTGATGAAGTTGGCGGAAACGGTCGCCCGCTGGACCCCGACGGTCTTCCCCTTGAGCCCCTCCCGGGAAATCTCGATATCTGCGTTCTTGTGCTTCACGAACCGGGCGGGCGTCTGGTAGTATTTTTTGGTAAAATCAACCCGCTGTTTGCGTTCCTCGGTGATGCTCATGGATGCGATGATGGCATCGTATTTCCTGGCCAGAAGCGCCGGGATCATGCCGTCCCAGCTTTGTGTAACGAACGTGCATTGCATATTTGCGGCATCGCACAAGGCTTTTGCGATTTCAATGTCAAAGCCCTGAAGGTTGCCGTCCCGGTCAATGTAGTTGAACGGGGGATAGGCGCCTTCCGTTCCGATGCGGACTGTTTTTTCGGCATGTGCCCCTGCGGAAAGAAAAAACATTCCAAAAAAGGTTAAGGTCATAACGATTGCGGTGAGATTGAAGATGCGTTTCATGTGTCCTCCATGTTTCTGGTTTCGGGTTTTAAATGTTGGTGGCCGGATCAGAAAAAACGGGCCAGGAACTGGCGGCACCGCTCAGATGACGGGTTCTGGAAAATATGGCCAGGCGGTCCTTCGTCTTCTATTTTGCCGCCGTGCAGGAAAATGACATGACTGGATACGTCCCTGGCAAAACCCATTTCATGGGTCGCCATTATCATGGTCCGCCCTTCCCTGGCCAGATCCTGCATGACGCGCAGCACTTCGCCGACCAGCTCCGGGTCAAGCGCCGAGGTCGGTTCGTCGAAAAGGAGCACTTCTGGCTCCATGGCCAGGGCGCGGGCGATGGCGGCGCGCTGCTTCTGCCCCCCTGAGAGCTGGGCAGGGTAATAGTGCGACCGGTCCGCGATACCGACCTTTTCCAGGTAGGCCATGCCCATTTCCCGGGCTTGTTTTTTCGGCTTTTTCAGAACGTGCACCGGGGCCTCGATGACGTTGTCCAGCACGGTCATGTGCGACCAGAGGTTGAAATGCTGAAACACCATGCCCAGCTTTGTTCTGATGCGATCCACCTGCCTGTTGTCCGCGGGCACGGACTCCCCCTTGCGGTTCCGGGTAAGGCGGATGTGCTCGCTGCCCACGTAAATGTCCCCGGAATCGGGCACTTCCAGGAGGTTGATGCACCGCAGGAGGGTGCTTTTGCCGGACCCTGAGGACCCGATCATGGCGATCACGTCCCCTTCCCGGGCTTCAAGGGAAACGCCCTTCAAGACCTCCAGCGGCCCGAAATTCTTGTGCAGGTGTTTTACGACCACGGCATCCGCTGGGGTCGTGTTTCCGGAAGATTGGTTCACGTCTGGGGCATCCTGAGTTATAAATGACAACACGTGCCTGACAAGATTGACGACTTCGGAAAAAGTTAAAAATTGCCCGCGCCTTGATCTTGTCACGCCACGGCGTGATTCAAAGACGTCTGTTCGCGACTTTTACGAATGCATCAAGATTAATAAACCCAACAAATATATAAACTTATAAAAAGCCGTGTGGGGTGTCAAGAAGAAACGGCAGCGCCTGGCCGTATCCAAAAAGAAGCTTGCCAACACCTGCTTATATTGATTAACATGGCTGAACCCGTAAGCTCGTTTCCTGCCGGGGGTACTCCCGGAAGAGCCGCGACGTATTGCGGTTTTCTCCGGTCATTTTCATCCTTCACGCAAAAGGCGGAAAAGCATGGATTATGATGTTGCGGTCATCGGCAGCGGATTCGGGGGAAGCGTTGCGGCCCTGCGTCTTTCGGAAAAAGGATACCGGGTCGTGGTGCTCGAGCAGGGAAACCGGGTAACGCCCGAGGACATCGAAGAAGGCGACGCCGATGTGCGCCGTCTCAACTGGCTGCCCGCCCTGGGCTATACCGGTTACTTCTCCCAGGATTTTTTCCGGCATGTCACCCTGGTCCGGGGCATCGGCGTGGGCGGCGGCAGCATCGTTTACGCGGCCGTGCTGCTTCGCCCCCCGGAGGCATTTTACGGCGACCCTGCATGGTCGCGTCTCGGGATCGACTGGAAAATTGAACTGGCCGCCCATTATGACACGGCCGAGGCCATGCTCGGCGTCACCGTCAACCCCCACAGCGGCACCCAGGACGACTATCTCCGCCGGACGGCCGAACACATGGGCGCCGGCGCCACCTTCGGCCCCACGCCCAACGGCATTTATTTCGGTGATCCCGAGGTGACGGCACCGGACCCTTACTTTAACGGGGCCGGTCCCCATCGCGCCGGCTGCTTCCTGTGCGGCCGCTGCCTGACCGGCTGCCCCCATGGATCCAAAAACAGCCTGGATAAAAACTACCTGTACCTTGCCGAGCGCCTGGGTGCGGCGGTTCTGCCCAACCGGAAGGTCACCCGGCTCAGCCCCCTGGCCGGGGGCGGGTACCTGCTGGACATGAAAGACCCCGGCCACACCCGCCGGCGGTATCTGCCCATCCGGGCGGAAAAAGTGGTCATCGCGGCCGGGGTGGTGGGATCCCTCGATCTCCTCTTTCACTGCCGGGATGCGGCAAAAACCCTGCCGGCGGTCTCCCGGCAGCTGGGAACGGTGGTGCGGACCAACAGCGAGGCCATCGTGGGGGCCCTGTCCCCGGAGACGGCAGCGGACCTGACCTGCGGTACCGCCATTTCATCCCATTTCTACCCGGACGCCCACACGCACATCACCCAGAATCGGTTTCCCCGCGGCTATACGTTCATGAAATATTTCACCGGCCCGCTGGTGGATGAACCCCGGCCGGCCGTGCGTTCGCTGAAAGCCCTTGCGACGATGACCGCCCGGCCCGCCGCCGCGCTGCGGAACTGGCGCGCAGAAAACTGGCACAAGCGAGTGACGGTGCTGACGGTCATGCAGAATGTGGACAACCGGCTCATGTTCCAGTACGGGCCCAAGGCGTCGGCATTGTTCCGGCGGGGGCTCATATCCCGGTCCGTGGCCGGGCAGTCCGCGCCGGCGTATCTGCCGGTGGCCAACCGGGCCGCCCGGGCCCTGGCTGCGGTCACGGGGGGACGGCCGTCGAACCTCCTGACCGAAAGCATCGGGAACACGTCGACCACGGCCCATATCCTGGGCGGCTGCCACATGGGGACATCCCCTGATAACGGCGTCATCGACACGCAACACCGGGTTTTCGGGTGTCCCGGTCTGTACGTGGTGGATGGTTCTGCGGTTTCGGCCAACATCGGCGCCAACCCGAGCCTGACCATCACGGCCCTGGCCGAGCGGGCCATGGCCATGATTCCGCCAAAAAGCTGAAAGCTATGAATTGAGCAGGCAATTGACAACGGTGACCTGAAAAAGGAGATCCGCCCATGACCGGCCCATATTGGATGAAGACGCTGATCAACAAGACCTTTTCCCAGCGGTTTTTTTGGTCGAAGCTGACCCGGCACCCCCCATTCGGCCGCATGGTCGACAAGCTGCTCTTTGAAGGCGACGATATTCTGTACCTGCCCAAAGACAGGGTGGTCCCCATCGGCGAAACCGTGGACGCAGACCACATCCAGGGCACGGCCGTGCCGTCCGCGTTGCTTGAGCATTTCATCCGGGAAGCCGGTTTCCGGTGGCGTATGGATTTCTGCATATGCCGGGATTCGAGCGGTTGCAGGGATTATCCCACAGACCTGGGGTGCCTGTTTCTGGGGGAAGCCGCCCGGGGGATCAACCCGAAATTCGGCAGGCCCGTGGGGGAGGCCGAAGCACTGGAACATGTGGCCCGGTGCCGGGAAGCCGGGCTGGTCCACCTCGTGGGGCGCAATAAACTCGACTCGGTCTGGCTCAATGTCGGCCCTTCCCACCGGCTTTTGACCATCTGCAACTGCTGCCCCTGCTGCTGCCTGTGGAAGGTCCTGCCCACCATCGACACCCGGATCAGCCGGAAGGTCAACCGCATGCCGGGGGTCAGGCTTCTTGTCACCGATAAATGCGTGGGGTGCGGCACCTGCACCCGGGGTGTGTGCTTTGTGGACGCCATAACACTGGACGGCAAGCGGGCCGTCATCGATGACGCCCGGTGCCGCGGGTGCGGCCGGTGCGCCGATGCCTGCCCGAACGGGTCGGTCCGGCTGGAAATCGATCGCCCGGATTACATCGAGGCGGCCATCGAGCAGATAGCCGGGCTCGTGGATCTTTCCGGTTCGGGAGAGCACGCGTGAAAACGGCGGGGGACATGCTCCGGCCGGCCCGGAAAAACCGGTATACCGATTTTGGCGGCGGGCGGAACCTGCCCCAGGCGCTCCTGCTGGCCGGCGTTTTCGGGGCGGGGCTCTGGCTTTCTTTGTTTTTCGGTTTTTTGGGAGTGGTCGCCTATATTCTGCTGTGGGGGGCATCCTATCCGCTGATCTATGCCGGGACCTGCCGGTATTGCGCCTACTATGGCAGAAAATGCCCGGTGCCGCTGGAAGGCGCATGCGTTCAAAAGTTTTTTTCAAGAAGTCACAGCGCCTTCGGCGGCCTGCAACTGTTGTGGGCCGCTGCGGCGTACTTTCTG
>SKZX01000212.1 GCA_007127175.1 Desulfobacterales bacterium | reverse complement strand
TGGAAACGGCCTGTAAGGGCCGAAAAACAGCAAAAAAAATAAAGGTTCAATTTCATTCAAGCGGGTACCGGTGGTGTCCGAGAGCAACTGTGAGGGCTTGGGATATCTCTATGGCTCGTTCCGCAGCATCCTGCAATCAAAAACAATGCAGGATGCTTAGCTCCACTTCGCCAAGAGATATCACCAAGCCCTCCCAATGTTGCTCTCGGACACCACCGGTACCCGCCTGAATGAAATTGTCCAATTATATGGGTTATTGTTGTCTCATAAAACACTTGAATAAAAATATACCTGACTTCGGACCTATCTCCTTGTTGGGAAATCGAGTTCGAAGCTACCAAATCCCAGCAAGCGGATGCACTGGGCGTTCATTAATCCCGGTTGACCGACCTTATAAAATTGGTCAATTTCCACCGGGCGGTGCCGGGTATTGCCCGCGGCAACAATTGCAGGGGGTTGCTGATAGCTCCTGGCGAAGCGCGGACAATCGCCCTGTGGCTTTGCTGTTTATCACAGGGCGTGTCTGAGCAAGCCATGGAGATATCAGCGTTCTCCTGCAGTTGCAAGGGCAATACCCGGTGCCCCCGGTGGAAATTGTCCTTATTATAATGATGGAGGCGGTTTATGACGGTTGAAGAAATCGTTCTGGCAATGGCGAAACAGGCAAGGCAGGCCGCGCCGGCAGTGGCGGGCTGTTCAACAGCCAAAAAAAACGATGCCCTGAAGGCGATCGCCGACAATATCGTCGAGCAGGCGCCGTATATCCGGTCGCAGAACGCCCTGGACCTTGAGGCGGCACGAAAAAACGGGCTCTCCGATGCCATGATCGACCGGTTGACCGTTGGGGACAAAACCATAACAGCCATGGCGGAAGGCCTCATGGACGTTGCCGGGCTGCAGGACCCCGTTGGATCGGCTGACGGCACATGGGTTCGGCCCAACGGGCTGGAAGTCAGCCGGGTGCGCATACCCCTGGGAGTCATCGGCATTGTCTACGAATCGCGCCCCAACGTGACCATCGACGCGGCGGGCCTGTGTTTGAAATCGGGAAACGCCGTTATCCTGCGCGGAGGCTCTGAAGCCATTCATTCCAACCTGGCCCTGGCAAAATCAATATCGCATGGGTTGGCGAAAGCAGCCATGCCCGAAAACGCCGTCCAGGTGGTCCCGGTCACGGACCGCGTGGCCATCAACGTGCTCCTTGCCCGGGAGGAGGAAATCGATCTCATTATCCCCCGGGGGGGCGAAGGCCTGATCCGTTTCGTGGTGGAAAACTCCAAGATACCGGTTTTAAAGCATTACAAGGGCGTCTGCCACGTGTTCGTAGACCGCACGGCGGATATGAAAACGGCCGAAGACATCTGCTTCAATGCCAAGGTGCAGCGCCCCGGTGTCTGCAATGCCATGGAAACGCTGCTGGTCCACAAGGATGCGGCGCCGGTTTTTCTGCCTGAAATGGGTGCGCGGTTTGAAGGCGCAGGTGTGGCCATCCGGGGCTGCGAACAGACCCGCCGCATTCTGCCCGCTGCTTCCAGGGCCACGGAAGAAGATTGGTACGAAGAATACCTGGACCTGATCCTGTCGGTCCGGGTCGTGGAAAATATCGATGAGGCAATGGCCCATATCGCCCGCTATGGATCGCAGCACACCGAGGCGATCGTCACCTCGGACTACGGAAACGCCGAACGGTTTTTGAAAGGGGTGGACTCATCCGTGGTCCTGGTCAATGCCTCCACCCGGTTCAACGACGGCGGCCAGTTGGGCCTTGGAGCGGAGATGGGTATCAGCACGTCCAAGCTCCATGCGTTCGGCCCCATGGGCCTGAAGGAGTTGACCACGACCAAGTTTGTTGTGCGGGGCAGCGGGCAGGTCCGCACCTGACCCCGGGACCCCTGGTATCCCGTTAAATATAAATTCTGAGGGATGGAAAAGGATTGATTTGAAACGCGCGGGACTGTTCGGCGGCACATTCAACCCGGTCCATTACGGGCATCTTCGGGTTGCTATCGAGGTGATGGAAGGATTCGGCCTGGACCAGGTCCACTTTATCCCGGCGGCCAATCCGCCGCACAAGGGAAAAGACGGGCTTGCAGAGGATACGGACCGTTTTGAAATGCTGTCTCTGGCCATCGGTGGCGAGCCCGGTTTTTCTATCTCCGATGTCGAGATGAAGCGGCCGGGCAGGTCCTACACCATTGATACGGTCCGGCAGCTGGGCCGCCACATTCCAGCCTCAACCGATTGTTTTCTCATCATCGGGCGGGATGCATTTCTTGAAATCGAAACGTGGAAGAATTTTGGTGATCTTTTTGAAGCCATACCGTTTATCGTCATGTCGCGCCCGGATGACATGGCGGCTACAAGAGATTCCGCCTTTTCCGGCATCGGCGCGTATATCAGAAAAACCGTTTCTTCAGGTTATGTGTTTGAAAAGAAAGAAAATCGTTTCGCCCATGAGACGCTGAAGCCCGTATACCTTTTTCCCGTAACCACCCTGGACATTTCCGCAACCGCCATCCGCCGGATGGTGAGCCAGGGCAGATCGATCCGGTACCTGGTCCCTGAACCCGTGGCCTCATACATTCATGAAAAAGGGTTGTATGCATGACAATTGATGTAAATGATCCCACGCTTGCGCTGTGCGTGCAGGCAGCAATGGCGCGGAAGGCCGTTGAAGTGGCCGTTCTCGATGTCAGAGGCCTGTCTGATGTCACCGATTACTTTCTGATCGCGTCCGGCCGCTCCCACCGGCAGGTAACCGCTATAGCGGACTTCATAGAAAGGGAGCTGAAAAAGTCGGGCGTCAAGGCCCTGGGCGTCGAGGGGATAAAGGAAGGGCATTGGGCGCTCCTGGATTACGGGCATGTGGTTGTCCATGTTTTTCACGAACCGGTGCGCCGGTTCTACGACATTGAAAGCCTGTGGTCCGATGCGAAAAGGCCGGATGTGAAACAGTTCATGGAAAACACGGAAAAACGGGACGTGCTGCCGGATAAGCCTTTGAAAAACAAATGCGTATTGATGATTCTGGACGGATGGGGCATTGCGGACCCGGACGGGGACAACGCCACCTGGCTTGCCAACACGCCTTTTTTTGACACGCTTTGCAGCCGTTATCCCAACACCCGGCTCAAGTGTTCCGGAAAGGCGGTCGGCCTGCCCGAGGGGGTCATGGGGAATTCCGAGGTGGGGCACCTCAACATCGGGGCCGGCAGGATCGTCTATCAGGTGCTCCTGCGCATCGACATGGCCATTGAAGACGGCTCGTTTTTCAAAAACGAAGCGCTCACGGCCTGCATGGAAACGGTCCGCAAAAAGGGTTCCACCCTTCACCTCATGGGGCTGGTCTCCGATGCAGGGGTACACAGCCAACTGCATCACCTGCTGGCCCTGATCGACCTGGCAAAAGAAAACAGCATCGAAAATGTATATATCCATGCGATCCTGGACGGAAGAGATACGCCGCCGGACAGCGGGGCCGGTTATGTGGAGCGCGTTGCGGCGGCCTGCCGGGAAATAGGCCTGGGCCGAATAGCAACCCTGTGCGGCCGGTTTTACGCCATGGACCGCGACACCCGGTGGGATCGCACCGAGAAGGCTTACCGGCTCTACACCCTGGGCGAAGGGACGGTGGGAACAGATCCCGTGCAAGCTGTCAAAAACGCCTATGCAAAAGGGGAAACCGATGAGTTCGTTAAGCCCGTGACCATGGAGGGGCCGGACGGAGAACCGTTTAGCGGGATTGACGACGGTGACGGCATCGTGTTTTTCAATTTCCGGCCCGACCGTGCCCGGCAGATGACGCGCGCTTTTACGCAGGAAGGCTTTGATTTGTTTCAACGGGAAAAGAAACCGGCGCTTTCGGCATATGTCTGCATGACCCGATATGATGAAACATTTGACCTTCCCGTGGCTTTCGGGCCGGTTCATCTCAAAAACATCCTGGGGGAAGTGGTCAGCAGAGAGGGGTTCCGGCAACTCCGCCTGGCTGAAACGGAAAAGTACGCGCACGTCACCTATTTTTTCAACGGCGGGGAAGAAGACCCCTTTGAAAACGAAGAAAGGGTTTTGATCCCATCGCCGAGGGATATCCGCACATATGATGAAAAACCGGAAATGAGCGCCTTTGAGGTCGCCGAGGAGGCGGTCCGGCGGATCGGCTCGGGGCGTTATGACCTGGTGGTAATGAATTTCGCCAACCTCGACATGGTGGGACATACCGGCGTCATGTCGGCAGCCGTCAAGGCCAGCGAGGTGGTGGACAAGTGCGTAGAAAAAGTTGTCGCGTGCGCACTTGAAAACGGTTACACGGTAATGGTAACGGCGGACCACGGCAATTCTGAAAAAATGCTGGAAGCGGGAAAGCCGTATACGGCACACACCCTGAACGACGTACCATTTGTTCTTGTCAACGGCACGGGCGGAGAAGACAGGCTTCGCCCCGGTGTGTTGGGGGATATCGCACCGACGATCCTGGACGTCATGGATATTGGGAAACCCGTTGATATGACGGGGCAGTCGTTGATCGAAAAGCCCTGAGGGGCAGGGGCTTGTTGATTTATCCGGAAAACCGCATTAGGTTTTAAAACAGAAAGAACCCGAGGATAAAATATGGCCTGCGGCTTTTCAAACCACCGCGTGATTACCGATTTCGTGACCGGCAAACCGGTGCTCGATGTCGGCGCCGAAGCCAACCGGCAGGCTGTGGAAAAATACCTGGTCAATGAAAAAGGCTATGAACGCAAGGATATCCAGGTGGACATGGACCTTTTTCTTGATGTTTCGGGCGGACCCTATCGCACAAAGCTGGACCTCGTAGTTTTTGTTGACGGCAATATGTTCATGGTGATCAAATGTGCGGCCGGGTCCTTGGGTTCGAGGGAAAGGGAGGTGGTTTATGCCGCCCGGATTGCCGGTGAGCGCCCCATACCCCTTGCCGTTGCATCCGATGGACATACCGCCCTGGTTTTCAATGCGATTACCCGCAAGCTCATCGGCGAAGGGCTTGACGCGATACCATCACCTCAAACGGCACGGCAGATGATTGCGGAAATGAAAGCCGACGTGCTGCCCGCAGACAGACGGGAAAAAGAAAAAATTATTTTTCGGTCTTATGATATATTGAATGTCAACAGGGCCGGAAACGGCAGCTGAGGCGACTGATCGCAAATAATGTGTGAGGCATGAACCCATGGTTTCCTTCCGGTCTTCACAAAAAGCCGTTGACCTGTTGTTTGCCCTGAACGGGGCGATCACCAATATCCGGCTTTACCCGCCGGACAGCAACATTGTCGCAAGCGGTATCCAACGGCTGTATCAGGCCATAGCGGACATTCTTGAAACGGAAGAAAGCCTGGAATATGCTGAGGCGGAATCAAAACTGCTGATCCAGGGGGACGTCCTCCGGGAAAAGCTTCAGAACGCCGACCGCGTTCGCGCTTTCAAGGGGATAATGGCGGAATTGGGCGTCAACAGCATTGCCTTTGAAAGAGGGCTTGGCGAAGACGAACTGAAGGCTTTTCTGGAGATTTTGGCAAAACCCGCGGAAGCGTTTGACACGGATGGCGGATTGCCCGGCCTTGTTGAGAAACAGGGCATATTCCATGTGCGTGTAGCGGAAAAAGTTTATGTCAAATCCGACGGGGCGAAGCAACAATCGACCGGGCCCGAGGGGGAACAGCAGCATGTTTCCGGGCCGGCAGCGGGCCTGCTTGCAGACGCGCTGAAACGCATCGCCGGGTCGGGCGATGAGATTTTTACAGACGCCAAAATGGAAGCGTCGTTGCCGGACGTGTTTTCGCAGCTGGTGTATGCGGGGGAAAAAAAGGTTGTCGCCATGCTTCTGAAGCGCATGGAAAAGGCCCTGGCCCATGAGGATGTGGCAATTCGAAAATCAGTGGCCGCCATCATGTCACGGGTTGACGAGAAGCTCGAATCCACCGGCCATACCGGCCTCCGGGTGGAGCTGTCCAAAATACTGTCCGCATGGGCCCGTTTTGAAACAGAGGCGGTCGATGCCTTCGAGATGGTATCCGGCAGAACAGCGAACCTCGTCCGCCGGCTGGTGAAATCGGGCAAAAGGGACCAGGTGGCCAGAATCATCGATTCTTATGACCGAATCGCCCGCGAAGTGCCTGCAAGAAACGATGCTATACAAAACATTGCCCAAAACATGGTCCAGCAGCTGGCGGAGGAGGAGCTTCTTGATGACCTGATGGCAAAAACGTTTAAAAAAACCGGGCAAACCGGTCAGGAATCTCAAAAGGAAGACATAGACAGCCTTGTCAGTCTTGGCAGTAAAAACATGGAAACGCTTCTTGACCGCTTAAGAGACAGCAATGATATGTCGGAGAGAAACCGGATCATCCAGACGATCACGCAGGTGGGCCTTCAGGCTGCGCCGCACCTGTTGAAACGGTTGGAGGAAGACGGGCCGTGGTATTATACACGGAACCTGGTGCTGCTTCTGGGCCGCCTCGGTAACGAGGGGCATCTGCCGGCCCTTGAGAAATGCCTCGATTCACCGGATTACAGGGTGCAGCGGGAAGCCATAAAAAGCATACAGGCTATCGGCGGCCAGGATGCAGGGCGGATCCTTAACGACAAGTTTGAATATGTGGATGAACAGTTGCAACCCTATGTCATTTCCGTTATCGGGGCCCTGCAGTACGAACCCGCCATCCCCTGGCTGATCGACCAAGTGTCTTCAAGCCCCCTTGTTGCCAGGAGGGGAAATCGGGATGAAATCAGGGAAAAGGCTTGCGAAGCCCTTGGGCGGATGAGAGCCGGCCAGGCGATTTCAGCGCTTGACAGCATCATCCGGAAGAAAAAATTTTTTGGCAGGAAAGAACCTGAAAGCGTGCGCTCCGCCGCCGTTAGGGCGCTTGCCGAGATCAAGCGATAGAAGCGCTTTTAAAACCCTAGACCGGATTCACTGGAAAGGATCAGGCCGAGCCCGACATTGCCGTGGATCGACACAAAAGAGGAAAGCATATGAGCGACATCAAGGCGCAGGAAGCACGCGTTGACCAGTACGTGAGTGAAAACAGGACTGATGACGCGGTCAAGCTCCTGCTAGAACTGGTCCTGGGGTGTGTCGAGCAAAAAGATTTTGAAAAGGCCGAAACCCTCCGTGAGAAGCTGTATGAAGTCGATCCCATGGCGCTGACGGAAATCGTCAGGGCTGGGGACGCTATTGATGAGGCTAAAAACCAGGGCGTCGATCCGGAGCGCAGGGAGGTATGGAGTGACCTTTATGACCGCCTCAACCTTAATGAGGGTAATGCCCTTTACTACGGTATGAAAAATGTCAGCTTCAAAACCGGCGAAGTGATCATTGAACAGGGGCAGATTTCAAAATGCCTCTTTTTTATCAACAAAGGAGAGGTTAAAGCCATATTTTCCGGCGAAAAAACAACCGATATTGTCGACACCCGGCCCCCGGATATTCTGCTTGCAGTCCTCAAGGAAGGCGATTTTTTCGGCAACGACCAGTTTTTTTCAGCCACTGTGTCCACTTATTCCCTGGTCGCCCAGAGCAATGTCAAGGTCAGCTGCCTGGAAAGCGGGATTACCAAGAAATGGAAAACCGAAGCCCCGGCCCTGGAATCCAGACTGTTCGATTACTGCCGCAAAAACGATAAAATCAAAAGAGCCCTGGAGCAGAAAGGAATGGAGCGGCGGGAGTATGAGCGGATTAAGCTGCCTGTAAAATT
>SKZX01000258.1 GCA_007127175.1 Desulfobacterales bacterium | reverse complement strand
GATTGAGTATGAATGCGACATCGTTTTCCTCTTTTTGTACGGATGTTACCGCATCGTCAATCCTGCTTGTATAATGGATAAGCGACTCGTCATCCAGGTTCTTCTGGTCAAGGCCCATCAGTTTCATCAGGACAAGGCGTGTCAGTACCGTTACATCCAGGCCCATCAGCGGGGCGGGGATCTCATCGCCGAAAAAGGATTCCATGACGCCGGTTTTGAGTTTCAATAAATAGTAAGCGGGTTCGTTTTTCATGACAAGCCCGATTACATGGTTTTTACGGTTCTCCCGCATTTTTTCTTCCAGCGCGGCCATGGCCGGTTTTTTATCGGAGGCGGCGGCAGGGATGGTGTCAATGTCGAAATAAGGCTTTGCATCCGTAACCAACCTTTTTCTGTCCGCTTCAGGAATGCCTGAAAGAAGCCGGTGAGTGGGCAGGATGATCAGCCCTGGATCTTCCACGGCGCATAAATACATCATGATAAAATTGGCCGGATGGGTATCGTCAAAATCGCTGACGGTATCTTTTATATATTGCCTGTAGTTTAATGCGGTTTCATACCGGTGGTGCCCGTCCGCTATAAAAAGGCGCCGATTTTCAAAAGCCCTTTTGACCGCTTCATGGGTCCCGGGGTCGGAAAGGCGCCACACCTTGTGCGCGTGCCCGGCATCATCCGAAAATTCCTGTATGGGCGCCATGCTTTCTGCGGCGCCCTTGATAATGCCGGCTACGGTGCCGTGGTCCGCGTAAATGGAAAAAATATGGCTGAAGTTGGCATGGCATGCTTTCATTAATGCCAGTCGCTCCGATTTGACCTTGGAGAACGTTTCTTCGTGGGGCAGAATGACACCGGCGGAAAAAGGTTCCAACCGGACGGCTGCGATCAACCCGGTCCGGGTAACCGGTTTGCCGTCTATCTCAAACTGCACTTCAGTGACGTAAACACACGGGTCTTCTTCCCGAACCAGAACGTTTTCTTCCAGCCATTTGTTGAAATCGTCTGCGGCACGGGTGTGGGGGTTGTTGTCAGGTGTGTCGGCATCCGTGGGCATATTTTTGTCCAGCCGGATGACGTTGTTGGGGTGTTGTTCGTAATAGGCTTTTTGCTTGTGAGCAGGGATGACATCGTAAGGCGGCGTGACCACTGTGGACAGGTCCCTGATCTTTTCCGGGTTGAACCGGATCCCATAAAAGGGCGATATATCGACCATTTTATTTTCCCGTCTTGTTTCAGGTTTAGGATGATAATAGTTAACCTGCCAAAAAAGTAGAAAATATAACAAAAAAGTAGGTTACTATTATCAGACAGTATAAATTCAGTTTTTAGCTACGAAATTAAGCATCTAAATATACCATGATTTTTTTTTATGTCAATGATTTTTTGCTTATATAAAGGAATAGGAAGTTATGGAAAGGAACCTTTTTAAAAAAATGCCTTGACATGTATTTTGGTTTATATTATGATTTCAAGTTATTATGGAAAAGTGAGTTTAATTTGTCGAAAATACTGTCGTTTTGCTTCATCCTCGCCAGTTGTTCAGAATAGTTGAAATTGACCCTCTCCGTCGGCAGTTTTTCTTTTTTTAAATAATTGTTTTTATTAGTTAATTTTTAATTAAAAAGGTATTGAGAGAGTATGAATAACGAGTTTTCAGATGCCGTTAGGGTAACAAAGGATTATTACGACAGCGACGACGCACACAATTTCTATTATACGATCTGGGGCGGAGAGGACCTGCACCTGGGCATATACGAGTCAGAAAAGGACGCCATTTTCGATGCCAGTCGCAGGACCATCCGCCAGATGGCTGAGAAATCATCATTTGTAGGGAAAAAGGCCCGTGTGATCGACCTGGGGGGCGGGTTTTCCGGTTCCGCCCGGTACCTGGCCAAAAATTACGGGTGGGAAGTTGTTGTGTTGAACCTGAGCGAGGCGGAAAACCAGCGTGGCCGTAAAATGAACACGGAACAGGGCCTTGACCACCTTATCGAGGTAAAGGACGGCAGCTTCAACAGCATTCCTTTCCCGGACGAATCCTTTGATATGGTCTGGTCCCAGGATGCGATCCTTCACAGCGACAACCGGAGCCAGGTGCTTGACGAGGCCTACCGGGTGCTGAAACCCGGTGGGGAGATGATTTTTACAGACCCCATGCAGTCCGACGGCTGCCCGGAGGGCGTGCTGAAGCCCATTTATGAGCGTATCCACCTGCTTTCGCTGGGATCGCCCGGTTTTTACAGGGACTATGCAAAGAAGATCGGTTTTCAGGATATGGGGTTCGATCCGCTGGACGAACACTTGACCCTTCATTACGCCCGTGTTCTCGAGGAAATGGAGGCCCGGGAGGCCGAACTGCGGAAAGTGGTCAGCCAGAATTATATCGACAACATGAAAAAAGGCCTAAGATACTGGATAGACGGCGGTAAAAAGGGATATCTCGCCTGGGGGATTTTTCATTTTAAGAAATAAGGGGATATCCGGCCTGATCTCTTTCGGGTGGATTTCCTTTTTATCAAATGTCGTGGCTTTTGTTGGAAGCCGTTTTTCGGGGCGCGTTTAATTCAAGCCCATAATGGCAGCGACCTGAAGCGATGCATAAACAAACCAAACTGAAAAACAACAAATAAGGAGGCAACATGGCTGTAGATCTCGGACAAATGGCAGAATTGCTGATAGCGGGTAAAGTGGACGAAGTGGAAAAAATGACGGGGCAGGCGATTGAAGAGGGGATGGACCCTTCGGATATTCTTCAAAAAGGGCTCATCGCAGGCATGGATGTTGTCGGCCAGCGATTCAAGGCCTGCGACATGTTCATTCCGGAAGTGCTTCGATCGGCAAAGGCAATGGGTGCGGGCATGAAGCAGCTCCGCCCGATGCTCGTGGCGTCTGGCGCCAAAATGGCCGGAACCATGGTGATTGGAACCGTGAAAGGCGACCTGCATGATATCGGTAAAAACCTCGTTGGGATGATGTTCGAAGGCGCCGGTTTTCAGGTGGTCAATCTTGGCATCGACCTGGAGAGCCAGGTATTTGTCGATGCGGTCAAGGAGCACAAGCCTGAGCTTCTGGGAATGTCCGCCCTTTTGACAACCACCATGCCGAAAATGGGGGAAGTGATCAATGCCCTGAAAGAAGCGGGCATCCGCGATCAGGTCAAAGTGATGGTCGGCGGCGCTCCGGTGACAGAGGAGTTTGCCAAGGAAATCGGCGCCGATATTTATGGGGCCAATGCGGCCAGTTCCGTTGACAAGGCAAAGGCCGTGCTGAACGCCTAAACAGAGCCCTCATACAAACGTGTTTTTGCCTAACCGGTTACAGGGCGGAAAACGGGTAGCCTCAGGGCGCCGCCCATGCCGCCATATAACGCAACCGAGAAATTTAACCCGGTTTTGGGATATGAGGTATTCTTTATATCTTCACATCTCAATAAAAGAAAAATCCGGGTCACAGGAGAGAAACTATGAAATCTGTAATGCCAGATATGCAACCCATGAACCAGACCGTGCAGGAAACGCCGGTTTTTGAGGTTCTGTCCGAGGACCAGATCGAGCAGATCTATTTTTCCGCACTCGAGGTGCTCGAGCGGGTGGGGTCCCGGGTGCATCACGATGACGCCCTGGAGCTGTTTCGCAACAGCGGGGATGCGGTCGTCGGCGACGACAAACGGGTGCGGGTGACAACCTCACTCGTTGAGCGCGCATTGAAAAATTATCCCAGAAAAATAACCCTCAAGGGAAGAAACGGTATCCGTTCCGTGGCACTTCAGAAGGACCACGTATATTTCGGCACCGGATCCGATCTGCCGTTTACCTATGACCGGAAAACCGGCGAAAGGCGCCGCACCACGTATAAAGACATCGTGGACGCCGGGCGGATCGTCGATTACCTGCCGAACTTTGATTTTTTCATGTCCCATGGAATCGTGGGCGATGCGCCCAATCCCCTGACCTATGACCGGCACCAGTTCATGGCCATGCTCGAAGGCTGTACCAAGCCTTACGTGGTGACCAGCGTGGACGGTGAAGGATTGGAGGATCTCTGGAAAATGGCATGCCTGTTCCAGGGCGGGGAGGACGAATTCCGTCTGAACCCCATGTTCGTGGCGTATATCGAGCCCATATCCCCCCTGACCAACGACCGGACCGCGGTGGAGAAACTGCTGTTCGCCGCTGAAAAGGGGATCCCGGCCATGTATACCCCGTGCCCGAGTTCCGGCGCTACGGCCCCGGCAACCATTGCGGGCATGTTGGTGCAGTCGCTTGCCGAAACCCTTCTGGCCATCGCCCTGTGCCATCTGAAGCGTCCGGGTATGCCCTTGATCATGGGCGGCGTCACCACCGTGATGGACATGCGGACAACCACGTACTCTTACGGCGCCCCTGAAATGGCATTGGCATCGGCTGCCAACACGGATATTTCCAAGTGGTTGAACCTGATTATGTTTTCCACCGGTGGATGCTCCGATGCCAAGGTCCTTGACGAGCAGGCGGCCATCGAATCGACCATCAGCAACCTGACGGCGTTTTTGTCCGGGGCGAACCTGGTGCATGACGTTGGCTATATCGATTCCGGCGTGAATGCATCCCTGGAAAGCCTTGTGATGAACGATGAGATCATCGCCATGGTCCGCCAGGTCGGCAAGGGGATCAAGACCGATGAGGCCCACCTTGCCTTGAAAGTCATTGATGAAGTGGGACCGGGCGGGGAGTTCGTGACCCATGACCACACCTATGAGCACTGGAAAGAGTGGTTTATGCCCAAGCTGATGGACCGCTCCGACTGGGAAACATGGAACGCGGAAGGCGCAAAGACCATGCTCGACCGTGTCAACGAGGAGACCCAGCGGATCCTCGACACCCACGAGCCGGCACCCATCGACGATACCATCAAAAAAGAGCTTAAAAAGATCATCGACGATGCGGACAAGCGCCATTCCAAATAATTGAGATATCCAAAGCTGCCGGCGTTCAGCAGAATAGCCGGCGGGTTTTCCGGATAGCGAAACAAGGAGATGCAACATGACTTTCAGGACAAATTACACTGTCAATAAAACCACCCGTTTCAGGCTTCTTTCCGAAGACCAGAAAGCGCGGATTTTCCGCGGGGTGATCAAGACATTAAATGATACGGGTGCCAATGTGCACCATGAAGAGGTTCGGGACATATTAGGAAAAAATGGCTGCAAGGTCGACGGCAAGCGCGTACGCATTCCGCCGGAGGTCGTTCTGGACGCATTGGCATCGCTGCCCCCGACCACAACGCTTTACAGTTGGGACGGTGATGAAGAGATGTGCTACGTGGAGCCCGGCCGCAGTTATTTCGGCCCCGGCCCGACACCCCCGAATTTCAATGACCCGGATACCCTGGAACGCCGCCCTTATCTCAGAAAGGACGCCACGACCGTTGCCCGGGTATGCGATGCGCTGCCCAATATCGGCTACGTGCAGTCCCTGGGCTCCATCAGTGATGTCACCAACGGCCTGGCCGATGTCTACGAGTTTGCGGACATGATCCAGAATACCCGCAAGATTATCATGAACTGGGCGTTCAGCGTGGAAAACCTTGCCGACGAGCACCGCATCGGCATCGTTATGGCCGGCGGGGAGGAGGCCTTCAGCAGGCGGCCGAATTTCATCCATTACAGCGAGCCCATATCGCCGCTGACCAGCGATTTCGACGCCATCGGAAAATGCCTGTATTGTGCGAAGCACCGGATTCCGCAGGTGTACACGCCATGTTGTATCGGCGGGGCGACGGTGCCCGCGACCCATGCCGGACAGATTATCGTTGCCATGAGCGAGTCCATGGTCGGCGTTGTCCTGTCCCAGATCGTCAACCCCGGCACCTGTATTATCATCGGCGGGGTGCAGTCGATTCTCGACATGCGGCGGACCATTTATTCTTACGGCGCGCCGGAGCTGGGCATCATGAGCGCAGCATTCACGGAAATGCTCAATTACGTGGGACTGCCCATGTATTCAACCTCCGGCTGCACCGATACGAAAAAAATGGAGCTGCAGTCGGGCATCGAGGCGGCGTTCTCCATTCACATGGCCATGCTCTCTGGCGCCAATTTCGTTCATGACAACGGGTACACGGAATCCGGGATCACCGGGGACATCTTCCAGACGGTCATGGACGACGAGATCATCGGCATGAGCCGCCTGATCGGCGGCGGCGTCGAGGTCAACGAGGAGACCCTCGCTGTTGAGGAAATCTGCAACGTGGGGCCGGGCGGCCATTATCTCTATGAAGACCATACCATGAAATGGTTCCGCCACCACTGGCAGCCGACGCTCATGGACCGGAATTCCTACGAGGACTGGGACGCCCAGGGGCGGCTCACCATGAAGGACCGGATTGTCAACAAGACCCGCGATATCATCGAAAATTACGAAGGCCCCGCTTCCAGGGTGCCGGAGGAGGCCAGAAAGGATCTTCAGAAAATCCTTGATGCGGCCGAAGATCGGGTTCGCTCCCAATCGTAGCGCAACATTTTTTTCGAAACGCAAAAAAAGCCCGTGGACGCCTTTGCAAGCGCCTGCGGGCTTTTAAAGCGTTAACAGGCTTGAATACCGATGAGCACCGAAAAACGATTTGCACCGCACGGCCCCCGCCACGGCGGCCCCCGCCCCAAAGAGGGGGGTGATTATGTCGTCGGCATCGATACGGGCGGCACCTATACGGACGGGGTGTTGATGGACTACCGGTCCCGCCGGGTCCTGGCGTCAGGCAAAACCCTGACCACCCGTGATGACCTGTCCATCGGGGTTGTGGCGGTTTTAAAAAGCCTGGATATCAGGAATCCGGCGCGGGTGAAACTGGTGGGGATATCCAGCACACTGGCCACCAACTCCATAGCCGAAGGAAAAGCCCGGAATGTGGGCTTGATCCTCATCGGCTACGACCGGGACCTGGTGGCGTCGTTCGGGCTGGAAGAGAAGTTTTCAGCATACTGCCACGGTTTTTTTGACGGCGGTCACGATTCCCAGGGGGATGAAAAAATGCCGCCGGATCTCCAAGGCATTCGGGCGTGGGTGCTTGAACACCAGGCCCACGTGGATGCGTTTGCCATCTCGGGCTACTTCAGCCCCCTGGACCCGTCCCATGAAGAGGCTGCTTTCGAGGTGGTGCGCAAGGTATGCGATCTGCCCGTTGTCCTGGGTCACCAGCTGTCCACCAAGCTCGATTCCATTGTGCGGGCGGCAACCGCGAGCTTGAACGCTTCCCTTGTAGCGGTGATGCAGGAGTTTATCGAAGCGGTCCGGACCGCTCTTGCCGCCCGGGATATCAAGGCGCCCCTCATGATTGTCAAGGGAGACGGCTCCCTGATGCCGTATACCGAGGCGGTCCGAAAGCCGGTGGAAACCATTCTTTCGGGTCCCGCGGCAAGCGCCATCGGCGGGCTGTTCTTTTCCCGTGAGGGAAACGCGCTCATGATCGATGTGGGGGGCACGACAACGGACATTGCGTTTATCAAGGAAGGGCAGGTCTCCATCAGCGATGAGGGGGCCCGGGTGGGACGGATTGAAACGTCGGTCAAGGCGGCCCGCATCCGAACGGCGTGTGTGGGCTGCGACAGCCGCATCTCTTTTGACCAGGGGCTATGCGTGGGGCCGGAACGGGTCATCCCCCTGTCCCGGCTTGCCTGGCAGCATCCACGGGTTCACGACGAGATCCTGTCGCTGCGCCCGATCCCGCTGCAGGCGGCGCCTGGCGAGCGCACGGT
>SKZX01000193.1 GCA_007127175.1 Desulfobacterales bacterium | reverse complement strand
GGGCATTGCCCTTGCAACTGCAGGAGAACGCTGATATCTCTAAGCTCGCTCCCTTGCGCCCTGTGATAAACGGCAAAGCCACAGGGCGCTGACGTCCGCTTCGCTAAGAGCTGCAACCCCCTGCAATTGTTGCCGCGGGCAATACCCGGCGCCACCCGGTTGAAATTGATCAATTTTATAAGGGCGATTCCACCGAAAGGGTGTTGCGCCTTTCGGGGTCGGCGTGGGGGTCAATTTTGCAAAACCCCCAGGGGACAGACTTCCAGTCTGTCTCCCGGGTCGAAGCACAAACCCCTACAGGACAGACGTCCAGTCCGTCTCCCATGTCGATCCCAAATTATCAGAGGACAATTTCCCCCGGGGCAGCACCGCCCCACCGCCTTGAAGGATGCTGCCCGGACCCCCCCAACCGAAATCCGGATTGTGAGATGGGTTATAGTTGAAATTTTCCCCCAAATATAGTTATTATGGGTTTGAGCAGGCTGAATGGCAGGCACGATCCGCAACTTCCGGCGAAAATCCTTTTACCCGGGGCAGACACCGATGAACCCGATCCGAAAAAAATCCGATTTTTTTCCTTTTGGACGCCTTGTTGTATTGGGAGCGCTCATCGTTTTGGCCGTTTTCAGCGGATGCCGTTCCATGCCGCAGCCTAAACCGTACGAGGCGCCCCATGACGCTGCAGCGCACAGCGGCAGACCATACGTTTTCTATACAGCCGGCGAAATGGCCGAAGCCATACGCCAGGGTCAAATATCCTCACAGGAACTGGTCAGGATCCACCTGTCCCACATCTATCTTCACAACCCGAAATTGAATGCCATTGTCATACTTGATGAACAAGGCGCGCTGAATCGGGCTTCCGAGGCGGACAAGGCGATAGAAAGGGGCGAAATCTGGGGCCCCCTGCACGGTGTTCCCATCACCCTGAAAGATCACTTCGCGGTAAGGAACATGCGCACCACCAACGCGCATCCCGACATGTCCGAACAGCTGACGCTATTTGACGCAACGGTGGCATCCCGCCTGCAAGCAGCCGGGGCCGTCATTTTGGGAAAAACCAACATGCCCTATGTTGCCATGGATTTACAGACGGACAACGTCATTTTCGGAAGAACAAACAATCCATGGGACCTCAATCGCACACCCGGGGGCAGCACGGGCGGCGGCGCCGCGGCCGTCGCTGCCGGTTTAACGCCCATAGACATTGGCAGCGATATGGGGGGTTCACTGCGTCTGCCTGCTCATTTCACCGGTGTTTACAGTTTGAAGCCCACTGAAAATGCGGTATCAGGCTATGGCAGCTTTCCCGGCCTTCTGAGTCCCGATGAAAGAGGTGTTCGTTACATGGCGTCCATCGGGCCTGTTGCACGGTCAGTGGCGGACCTGAAACTCGCTTTTGAGATTATCGCCGGTCCTGACGGAAAAGATTCCCTGGTCATTCCGGTTCAACCATTGGCGGAAGATAATAAACCAGCGCCTGAAGCCCTTCGCATTGCCTGGAGCAATAACCTTGGCAATGTCCCCATATCTGAGGAAACCCGCGACGTTTTCAATCAAGCGCTTAGAGAACTTTCCGGCGCTGGAATTCATGTTGACAGGGTAAACCCGAACATCAATTTTGAAGAAGCATGGAAAACCTGGGGGGAGATGATGGATATCCAGGTCATGTCGAATCAGCCGGGACCTTTTCGCTTTTTCTTCTATTGGCTCGGCTGGTCGTACCGGGCGCAAACCCCGCTGCTTCAGATGGTCTACCCCTTGTCGACACAGAAATATATCCGTGTTCTCAGCAAAAGGGACCATTTCGTCGCCGGTTTTGACCGCTTCATGTCTGAGTGGGACGTCTTCATCTGCCCGGTCGCCGCCATTCCTGCCATAGAACATTACCCGCCGGATGCCGTCCGCCGGAACCTGCCGATGTACATCCGTCCCATCGCCGTTAACGGCCATAAACTGAATTACTATACGGCCATGTCGGCATACACGGTCCCTTTCAACCTCACCGGCCACCCCGTGGTCACCCTACCCGCCGGATTTACAACCGACGGTTTGCCCATCGGCCTTCAAATTGTCGGGAAACGCTGGGATGACATGAGACTATTGGCAATTGCGCAGATTATCGACGATATCATCAACGCATACCAGGAACCCGAGGGATATTAGGCCACCGGCGAACAGCGGGAATACCGGGGTATCGGCCTTCTAAAGGGAAAAGAGGCTTCCATGGCTGATAATAGCAGGCACAACCGCACCTGGCATCCCCTGGATGAAGATATCTTAAATGCGATTGACGATCTTTTTGCGGATATCTACCCGGAATCGGAATACGGCGAGCTTGCTGAAAATATCGCCGACTACTGGATCGACCGCCTGGTTGAAACGTGGGACGCCAAACCGCAGTCCCTGAAGAAAAAAGACCTTTCCTTTGACCCGGAAGACCCCCTTTCGCGCATTTTCCCCCGCACGGTTGTCATTGCCTACCCGGACAGTGTCTACCGGGAAAACGAGCCGTCGCTTGAAACCCTCGACCGCTTTCTGGATTGTCACTTTCCTTCCGTTGGGGGGCTTCATGTCCTGCCGGCATGCCGGGTTGTTGACGACCGTTTCAACGATGGGTATTTCTCCCAGGTGAAAAGGGATGTGATTCACGACCGGTTCGGCACAAACGAAGCTTTTTCGCGGATGATGGAAAAATATTATTCCATGGCAGACTTTGTGTTGAACCACGTGGATATAGAAAACCCCTGCTTCAAGGCATATCTTGAGGGTGATGACGACGCCGGGCAATGCTTTTATGTCTATTCCGAAGACCAATACCAGCGGCTCAAAAGATCGGGCGCCTTTGACCAGGTATTCCGCCCACGCCCCTTTCCCCTGTTTACTATTTTCCGGCGGTCCCCGGCAGATGAAATCTTCGAAAAGATGGATCTCGATGAAAAATGCGCCGCTGTCAATGAAATGCTGGGTGCGGGTGCCATCGACGATGCGGTCATTAAAATCCTTGCCCTGTTTGATAAAATAATAAACGATCAGACGCTCCTCGATGATGATTACCGGCACATCGAGCAGTTCAGGGCATACCTTGAAAACAGGGGCATCGCCCCGGACATTGTTTTTCGCCTTTCCCAATCACAGGAAAGCACGAATCCACCATACATTTTCAGTGAGATGATCCATACGCGCTGCGACCTGCTGACCACTGTCGGCTATGATGTCGATGACGCCAGGCGCATTGCCCGCGGCTATGAATTTTTCGACCCGGTCGTCTTCGGCGAACAGATTCGGGCGATGACGACGTTTTCCCATGTCCAGGCCGATGTGAACACGTCGACCTTCGAAGGCCTGAAAATGATAGCAGACGATTTTTCCTGGTATCTCGGCATGGACATCAACATGCTGCGCCTTGATGCGGCCAACTACGCTTTTAAAAAATTTCACACGTCTTGCTTTGGCTTGCCCGAAGTCAAAAAACTCATGAAAATCCTGTATCTTTCAATGACGTGCGTGTCCCCCCGAATGGTGGCGAACCTGGAGGTCAATGACCGCCTTGACGTTGTCCTGAACCAGATGGCCGACAGGGTTGCCCCACCGCCCATGATGTACGATTTTCACCTCCCCTGCATGCTGCCGGTCGTTTTCAACTCGGGCGACGCCCGGATTCTCAGGCGTATAGACGCTTTGCAAAAGCGGTATGACATTCCGCCGGAATGCATCCGGTTCAGCCTTGCGGAAAGCCATGACGGCAAATCGGTCAGGGGAAGCATGGGGCTGCTTCGTTTTTCAGAGCGGTGGATGCTGGCCGAAACGGTCGTTGCAAACAAGGGGCGCATCAAATATAAATCGGTACCCACGGGCCTTTGCAGCGCTTCGGAATTCCGTGAGATATGCCGCGAATCAGGCATTGAATATAATGCAGCCGTCGACAGTCTGTTTCTAAGGACGGCTGCGTCAAGCCCGGACCTGAAGCTGAAAGACGGTATTAAAACCATCGGGCACATTTGCGAAGCCCTGGGCCTCGAACCGGGTGCAGCGCATGAAAAAAAAGCGCTTTTGTTTTTTGCGGACAAGGTGCTGCGGGGAAGGGAGCCTTACGAACTGTGCTGCTCGACCAGGGACGCCTTGACACCTGCTGAAGATGAGGCAATGGCGGCAGCGCGTTTCCTTGGCTTCTACACCCTGGCTTTCGCCCTGATGGGCAGGAATGTCAAGTCCATTTACTTCAACGACATGGCAGGGCTGCCAAACGACCTCGAACGCATGGAAAAAACCGGTGAATACCGGGATATCAAGCGAACACGGCGCCGGTTTTCAGACCTGGAAAAACAAATTACCGACCGGCAAAGCATCCATTCAACCATTGCTGCAGGCATCGCGACCCTCATCCGCATCGTTGACCAGGATATGGCCCTGCACCCGAGGGGGACAGGCGCCCGGACCATATCCTCTGGAAATCGATCAGCGGCGGTTGTTTACAACCGATTTCACGCGCACCACACCCTTGTGGTTGTCAATGTTTCAGGCGCAAGCCAGGATGTGCGCCTGAATGTTGCAGCAGAAAAAAAAGGCCTCGGCTTGCCGCCTGCAACCAACTGGACAGACAACGTTTCCGGCAAATCCTTCCGGGTTGACGATGGATGCCTGTCGCTTGAAATGGACCCCTATGAACGGCTCTGGCTGAAGCCGGACATGGATTGAATGGGCGGAGAGACGCGCATTGGATTCCGCTGCAAGTCTGTTAAATCGCGCTCCTCCCGGACCATCTGGGCAACCTGCTCCGGTATTCTCGCTTCTCGCGCTTTGCGGGACGGGCGCCTCGGCCATCTCGGTGCGTCGTTGCATTTATGCCCACGACCACTATGTCACACGGTCGCCCAGGACGAGTTTTTTAAAAAACCGCGAAATCAAACGGGCCGGTATCCTTGCAGCTGCAAAACCGATCCCTGCAACCATGATGTGAATCACCACCCGGGCCGGCAAATCCGTACCCGGTTCATAGGCATAGGGCGCAACCAGCACTGAAAAAGCCACACCGATGCCAATGCGCCATGTATCCTCTGAAAAAAGAATGTAAAAAAACACGTAACTCGCTGTTAAGGGACGCTTCGTCACGATTGCTCCTGTTATGGTTGATAAACTTGAAAAAATTTCAGGGTTTGGAGTGTTTGTCTTTTCTTAAATCAAGGAAGAACCTCTGACAAGGGAAAAAAGCATTTTCCTCAAATAGTGGCAGGCAAGATCGGATATTGCATTTTAAAGACACCGGCGTCCTGAAGGGACGGCATTCAACATGCGTCGTCCCTTCAGGACGCCGGCTTTTTATGACAAAAAACATGCCGGCACAGCCCCTTTTTTAAAGCGGCGCTGTGCCGGCACGGTTATCCAGACATTTATCGAACAAACAGATATTTTACTTTATGCGAAAACTCACCCGGCGGTTTTCCGCATAATCGCCAGTGGTGATTTCACCGATGACCACAAGATCGATGCGCGCAGAACTGATTCCGGCATCCGTGAGATATTTTTTCACACTGTTTCCGCGCCTCTGGGCCAGCCATTCATTGTAGACCGTGGGCCCTCGCTCGTCAGTAGATGCCTCGATGGCGATCGATACACCCGGGTTTGCCTTCAGCCAATCGACTTTTTTATCCAGCGTCTTTTTGGCTTGCGCGGAAAGGGATGCATCGTCAAATGCAAAATAAACGGATTCCCTTACAAATTCATCCCTTGAAATGGCTGGTGCTGCAACCTTTTCCACCTCGGCCTCCCTGGCTGCCAGTTCGGCTGCTCTTTTTGCTTCAGCTTCAGCCCGGGCTTTTTCTTCAGCTGCTTTCTTTTCAGCCAGCATCCTGGCTTCAGCTTCAGCCCTGGCTTTTTCCGCCTCGGCCGCAGCGCGGCGCGCGGCTTCTTCCGCTTCCGCTTCGGCCCTGCGTGCTGCTTCTTCCGCCTCGGTATCCACGGCAGCCAACCGCATTTCTTCAGCCTTGATGTCAGCCATGGCAACCCGCATATCGCCTGCGAGCATCGCTGCCTTCAGGTCACTGTCAGCCGGGCTGTCTTCGTTGAACCAGATCCCGAAATAGGCCATTTTAAAGTCAAACCCTTCCAGGGTGCCCCGCAAGTCATTGTTCTTGAAAATCTGCACCCCCTCCCCGGGAAGGTATTTGAACTCCATCACGTCCCCTTTGTTGAAATCGTCGTGGAGGATTTCGGTAAACATCTCATACCGCCCTTCCACTGACTCCCAGGGAATATCCAGCGAGCCGGACGCCGCCCGCATGCCGTTTCTCAGGGCGCGCAGAAACATCCGCCGGCTCTGCCCGCTGAGAAGCTCGAGGCGTATTGCCATGGGCTCATCCGCCGCCAATATCTTTGTGGGGTCTGTTTCAGCAGCCCTCAGGTACAATCCGGACACATAAGGCTTCATGAACATTACCTGCCTTACCCCCGCGCCATTCAGGGCGACCGTATAATCACCGACCATCAGCGTTTCAGGCAATTCCACATCCTCTACCACACGCGCCGAAACGGCCGGTGTCATCATCAGCAAGACAATAAACGTTATCATGATTCTTTTAAGCATGGCGATCTCCTCGTAATTGGATTTTTGTTACTTGCCGCAAACACTGTTTTAGTATGGCTACCGCAATGGAAAGGAATAGAAATATGTGCTTGTTTTCCCGGATATAGCAAGGTTGGGTTCATATGTCAATTTGTAATTGCCTCACAAGTCAATCATTCCGGACCGGGCGCAATACCAGGACGAACCGCAAACCCTTATAGAATGAGAAAAATCGAGGAAACGGCGCAGGAAACATGCCCAATCGGATTTACCATAAACCCCGGCACTTTGACTAGAACCTGCTAACTGTTTCTTTCATTCCACTATCTTTGATGGCGCCGTAAAAAGTCGTCATCTTTGATGTGATCAAAATCGAAATATAGGTCAATTCCATGTGGGGGTGGGTCGGTGCTGCCCCGGCAACTGCAGGAGAACGCTGATATCTCTAAGCTCGCTCCCTTGCGCCCTGTGAAGTGCCTGAACGAAAATCGTCTTTTTTGTCAATCTCTGCGTCAGGCTCAAATTTTAATCCTCAAAATACGACGAGTATTCCTGCGGTTAAAATTATCGCCTTCCTTGACCTTGACAAAAAATCCTGATTTTCGTTCGGGCACTTATAAACGGCAAAGCCACAGGGCGCTGGCATCCGCTTCATCAGGAAATCTCAGCGTTCGCATTCAGTTGCAAAGATAATACCCAGAGACGGCTGGGGTAAATTGCCCTTATACAATTGATCAATTTCAACCGGGCGGCGCCGGGGTATTGCCTTGAGGGTTGGACATTTGATTGTGTTTAATCCCCGAAGGGGATATGGATTTTAGCCGGTGGTTTCAACCACCGGTATGGGCATGGATATTTAATGCAGGGAGTCCTGAAGGGACGACATTCAACATATGTCGTCCCTTCAGGACTCCAGAATAACCACTCAAATTACCATTTCCGGTGGTTGAAACCACCGGCTGTATTGTATATCCCCTTCGGGGATGACCGGGATGACCGGCAAGGCAAATAATACCCAAACGCCAGAGACAGCCTGGAAGTCTGTCCCCTGGGGGGTTCTGCCAATACGATCCCGATCCCGACCCCGAGCGGCTAAACAACACTCCGGTGGGCGCAGCCCTTATAAAATTGATCAATTTCAACCGGGAGGCGCCGGGTATTGCCTTGAGGGTTGGACATTTGATTGTGTTTAATCCCCGAAGGGGATATGGATTTTAGCCGGTGGTTTCAACCACCGGTATGGGC
>SKZX01000217.1 GCA_007127175.1 Desulfobacterales bacterium | reverse complement strand
TCAGCGTTCCGGAACAGCGCGGCGGGGGGCTGATCCCCGAGGGACCATTGAACCCGGGAACGCTTCACACCGTGATCCGGGGAACCCGGGAGCATCTTGGCCTATACCGCCTGGAACTGCAGTTAGTGGCCGGTACCGGCACGCTCTCCGTATCCGGGTCCGGGTCTGACGCCAAGACCAAGGAGGCCATAAAGATCGCCTTCGACTATTTCAAGGCCAATATTTCCAGGGTCAGTTCTCTCAGCAAGGCGGGTGACCATGATTACCATATGCACATCGTTGAGATCCACAATACCGGTCCGGCCCGGCCCATGACGCTGTGCAGTCTGCTTGCCTTCTGCTCCGGGCTCATGGGCAAGCCCGTGATGAGCCAACTGGTGGTGGTGGGCGACATGAGCCTCGGCGGCAGTATTGTTCCCGGCGCCAACATCGCAGAAACCCTCCAGGTGGCTTTTGACTCCGGCGCCAAGCGCATCCTTCTGCCCATGAGCAACGTCAGCGATATCCCGAGCGTCCCCGGCGAGCTTTTCGCCAAGTTCCAGACCAGCTTTTATTCGGACCCGGTAGATGCTGCGTTTAAAGCGTTGGGGGTGGAGTAGAAGCAGAGAACATCAATTAATTATAGGAAAGGGTTGCCAAGTCGCTTCATTGGAATTGAAGGGATTTGTCACTGCATAGCGGTCGATATGCTTCCGGGAAGTATGCTGCATAATCGCGATGCACAATCTGTTGACATTTCCACTTTATCATGCCATGGTTCCGGCGATAAAAACATACCCATCACAATATATTTCCAGCACAAAAAAGTGGGGGTATTTTCGGGGGTATTTTTAAAAACCGAAAAGGTAATTTGTATTTATTACAAAAGTTTAGGCCCTTTTTTCGAATCCTGGTGGGCCCACCAATCGCCCAAGGCAGGAAACCCGGGCAGGCAAAACCCGGCTTTCGGAGTTATTTAACAGAAAAGCAAATCACTATGCACCCATCATGCGACAAAACAAAACGAAACGGCGTGGCTGAATTCAGCCGCGCCTTTTTTGTCAGGTGTATACTGAAATTTCACTGCAGCCAGTAAACCGGGGGAATATGATGCCGACAGTCGCCGATATAATAAAAATCATCGAAAAAATGGCACCACGGCGACTGGCAGAGGAATGGGACAACGTGGGCCTGCATTTTGGTGACCCGGACTGGCCCGTTTCAACCGTTTTCGTCTCCCTCGACCCCTCCCTGGCGGCATTGGAAGCAGCTGCGTCTGCCGGCGCTGAAATGCTGGTGACGCACCATCCATTGATTTTCAGGCCTGTCAAGCATATCCGCCTGAACACCCCCTTCGGAAAAACCATTGATTTCGCCGCCAGAAACCGTATGGCCGTTTATTGTGCGCACACCAACCTCGATGCCACAGACGGCGGGGTCAATGACGCACTCGCAGAAGCGATCGGCTTGAAGGTTTCCGGCCCGCTGGCACCTGCGCCCGAAGCGGACCGGTTCAAGCTGGTCGTGTTTGTGCCGCCGGCCGACGCGGAAAAAATTTTCGCGGCTGTTTGGGAAGTCTGTTCCGGGCAGATCGGAAAATACCGCCAATGTGCATTTCATAACACGGGCACCGGGCGTTTCGTCCCGGGCGAGGGGAGCCGGCCCCATACGGGCACTGCCGGCACGCCTGTCCGCACAGAGGAAATCCGCATTGAAATCCCGGTCCAAAAAGGGGACATCGATGCGGTCATCAGCCGGATCAAGGCGGTTCACCCTTATGAAACCGTTGCATACGATGTTTATCCGCTTTTTGGCGATCAGTCTGATAACGGCATCGGCCGGATCGGCGAATTTTCGGAAACGCGCACCCTGGAGCAGGTTGCCGCGGCTGTCAGGCAGGCCCTTGGTCTTGCCGTGGTGAAGGTGGCCGGCCCGGTTGGCCTTGAAATTAAAAAAGCCGCTGTGTGCTCGGGCAGCGGGGCTTCCATGGCGGGGGCCTTTCTTTCATCCGGGGCACAGCTGTATATCAGCGGGGACATGAACCACCATGCGGCCCTGGATATCGCCGCTGCAGGCCTTGGCCTGATCGACATCGGGCATTTTGCTTCCGAGCGGGTCATTGTGCCCGTGCTTGGCAATCGGATAGCGCAAGCGTCGCAAAGAATGGGGATGCCTGTCCAGGTCATCCCATGGCGCGACGAGCCGGACCCCTTCCGGCCCGTATTTTGAAAAACACCATAAACCCAGAGTAGAAGACGATGACGTCCATTACGCGAGAAAACCTGGAATTGATGATCGAGCTGCAGTCCACTGAAATTGAAGCTGCCGGCATTGAAGCCGTTTTGGCGGTGCTGCCGGAACAGGCGGCTGCACTGGAAAGCGAGCTGGCTCACGCGACCGCCATTGTTGCGTCAAGAAAATCGCAGGCAGCGGAGCTGAAAAAAAAATACCGGGAGCTCGAGGCGGAATTTGAAAAAGGCCAGGCCCGGCGTCAAAAACGGCAAACCCAGCTTCATTCCGTCAAAACCAACAAGGATTACCAAGCCCTGCTGAAGGAAATTGAGGACATCGGGTCGGCCTGTTCCCGGATGGAAGACGAGATGCTGGAGTGCCTGGACGATATCGAGGATGCGGAAAAAGCTTTGGCTGATGCAGAATCCACCTACGGTGAAAAAAAAGCCCATATCGAGCGGAAAAATCGCGAAATCGAAAAACAGGCCGGTGTTGAAAAGGAAAAGCTGCAGCTGCTGCAGTCCACCATCGCCCGCATTGCAGACCGCCTTGATCCCAAACTGAAAAGGCAATATGACACCATCAAACAGAATTCAGGGGGGGTGGCCATCGTGTCCGTCAATGGTGCCGTCTGCAAGGGGTGCCATCTCAATATCCCGCCCCAGCTGTACAATGAGCTGCACAGGGAAAATGAACTTCGTCTTTGCCCCCATTGCTATCGGATGATTTATGTTTTATAATAAACAGCAAGGGTTTTACACGATACAGGTATGGCCGGTACGGCTCAGGCGATCGCTGGCCTTTTAAGGCTGGAGGAAAGTCCGAACACCACAGGGCAGGGTGCTCCATAACGTGGAGTCGCGGCAACGTGAAGGAAAGTGCAACAGAAAGTATACCGCCCCGCTGTGTTGCGGGGTAAGGGTGAAACGGTGCGGTAAGAGCGCACCAGTTCCCCGGGCGACCGGGGAAGCTATGTAAACCCCACCCGGTGCAAGACCAAATAGGGGAGCGTTTGAGGGCGGCCCGTCCGAAGCTCCCGGGTAGGTCGCTAGAGGTACCGGGGCAATCCGGTATCCCAGATGAATGATCGCCGTCCGCTGGCGGGGCTGTCCCGTCGGCAGAAACAGAATTCGGCTTACGAGCCGTACCGGCCATATAATTTTAATATAAACCCGGCGGTTTGACGATGGAAGGGGAAGGGCGGGTTATTGGTTAATGGTTATTTGGTTAATGGTTATTTGGTAGGGCGAGGGCGAAGGGGATTTATTGGTTAATGGACACGATAACTGAAATCAATGGCGCATGCGAGCTTTCTTTTGAAGACAGGGTGAAGTTCTACTCGCGCCCATACGTCCGCTGCCTTTTATACCTCAGCGGCACGGACAGCACAACGGGCCTGTTCACCAAGAGCCTTTATTCCCGGTTGATCACGAGCTCCCACCTTCTTGAGGACCTTCTTGATTTTCACGGCGCCAAGAACAATTCCAATTGGTATTTCTACCGGGAGCTTGCCGCCGCTGTCAGGCATTTGAGCCTCGCCGGGTATTCCCAGAAGCACATTTTGAACCGCCTTGTTTTCTATGATATTGACCGGAAGGACGATTTCAGAAAATATGGCGGCGTTGTCATTGATTTTATCAACTCATCTTTGAAAAACCTGGCACCGGTAATCAAGGCGGAAGCATTGCGGCTCGGGGCCTTTGACAACTATGCAGCATACCCCTCGTCTCACTTTCCGGAAGTGGTGACCGGAGAAATGCTGGAATATGACATTGATGACGAGGACAAGGACCAGCAGCAGGACAACATCGTCCGGGTGGCCAACGAGTTCCTGTCCATTGCCGACGATTTCGATACCTTCGAGTTTTACGAGGTCTATGATCTCGAAGGGCTCAAGGAGCTCGTCCCCCATAAGGTCAACGAGGTTTCCATCCGTCGTTTTGAAATGCTCGTCCACAACCTCCAGTCTTCATTCGACACCTATGTCATCCATGGCGGGTTCCGGTTCGGGAACCGGCGCCTGAAGCAGTTCCGGTCCTATTTTTCCGTTATTTTTCATCTCCTGCAGATCATGGGCCGGCTGCTCCATTTCTACGAGCGCCACCTGATCGAGGTCGGTTACAAGAGCATTTACAAGGAGGTGCGGGAAAGGCTGTCAGCAATGGTCCCGCCCGACCTGCTGCTGGACTGCACCATCAATTACGGCCTGCACTTTGTGAACCACTACTTTGCGACCGGCCGGAAAGTGGCCATTGATATTTTAAAGGAAAACGTCCAGAAAGGGATGATCCGGGTGCCGATCCCCAGGGACCTTGGTTTTCACTGCCGGCCCAGCCTTCTTGTGGCAAAGGTTGTGCAGAAATACGGCGGGCAGGTCGAAATGGTGGTCAACGGGGACCGGTTTGACGCCGGGAGCGTGCTCGATATCCAGTGGGCAGGGGGAAAGATTCAGAAGGAAAAAATAGAAGAGGTCATTTTTGAAGGCGACGTTCGGGCGCTCCGGGACATCGAGATCCTCGCAGGCGTCAATTACGGCGAGGACCGCATGGGCAAGGGCATTTCCCTGCCCAGGGACCTGCAATACCTGAGATGATTTTTTCAATGCGGCATACGGGCTGACATGGCAGCAGTGATTATAGTGGCCGCGGGCAGCGGCAAGCGGATGAAAAATTCCCTGCCGAAGCAGTACATGGACCTGGCCGGGCTGCCCATTCTTGCACGCACGCTCATGGCCTTTGATGCCCATGCGGCCATCACGCGGATATTTCTGGTCGTCGCACCCGGTGACATCGAGTTCTGCCGCAAAACAGTGCTTTCGGTGCGAGGGTGGATTAAGGACATCACCCTTGTGCCCGGCGGCGCCCATCGGCAGGATTCCGTGTGGGCAGGACTCAAAGCCGCAGAAACCGCTATGGGGGATGATGACATTGTCGTTATCCATGACGGCGCACGTCCCCTGGTGTCATGCTCTATGATCACGGCCTGCATCGAGGGCGCCGCTAAAGAGGGTGCCTGCATCGTTGGTGTGCCCGCATACGACACATTGAAGCAGGCAGACGCCTGCGGGGTTGTTTCCGGAACCCTGCCCCGCGAGTACGTGTATATGGCCCAGACGCCCCAGGCATTCACCCTGAAACGGATCCGGCAGGGGTTTGAAAATGCCCGGGCAAAAGGGCTTTTGGCAACAGACGATGCGGCCCTGGTCGAAATGTGCGGCATGCCGGTTCACATTATTCCCGGCAGCAGGACAAACATCAAAATCACGACGCCTGAAGACCTCGACATGGCTTCAGCCCTGATCATGCTTGCCGGTAAAACCTGAGAACACCCGGCAGGCCCGTTTTTTCAAAACAGCCCGTGTGCGGGTGATTTGAAGCAGCCCGGCAAGGGACGTCAAACCAGAGAAAATCTTGAAGGGGGAATGTATGAAAGACGAAATCATGAAGGTGATCAAGGAAAGGCGCAGCGTCCGGAATTTTGAAGACAAGCCCGTTCCGGAGGAACTGATTCAGACCGTGCTGGAAGCGGTCCAGTGGACACCGTCATGGGCGAACACCCAGTGCTGGGAAATCGTTGTCATCAAGGACCCGGAGGTCAAGGCCCGGGTGCAGGCGGCGGTGCCCAAGTCGAACCCCGCGTTTAAGTCCATCGTCAATGCGCCGGTGGTCCTTGCCATGTGCGCAAGGCTCAACGATTCCGGCTATTACAAGAACGTCGTGACCACCAAGTTCGGCGACTGGTTCATGTTCGACCTGGGGCTCGCCACCCAGAGCATCGTGCTTGCAGCCCACGCCGCGGGCCTTGGCACGGTGATCGCGGGTCTGTTCGACCATGACAAGGTGGCGGAAGCCATAAAAATGCCCGCCGGCCATGAAATGGTCACGCTGATCCCCATGGGTTATCCGTCCAAGATTCCATCTGCTCCCAAGCGAAAAGAAATATCTGAATTTTCACGGGAGAACACGTTTTGACGTGACGGCTTCGCAAAAAGCCCAACACCTGCGTTGCTGGCAATGTTTGAAGAATCTCACGTACAGCCCAGTGCGATCAATTCTTCAAACATTGCCCATCCTTAACCTTCTCACGCCACGGCGTGATTCAAAGCCCATATATAATTGATCAATTTCCCCCGGATGGTGCCGGGTATTGCCCGCAGCAACAATTGCAGGGGGTTGCGGATAACTCCTGGCGAAGCGTGGGCAGGCGCCCTGTGGCCTTGCCGTTTATCACAGGGCGCGCACAAGCGAGCCATGGAGATATCAACGTTCTCCTGCAGTTGCAAGGGCAATACCCGGCACCACCCGGGGAAAATTGTCCTTATGTCCTTATGTTACGGCAGTACTTCGACGATATCCTGGATAAACTGACGGGATACAGCCCCCATTGCCGTGCTCATCGACCGGGCAAGCTCATGGGGATTGTTTTTTTCAAGGGGCTTTGTTTCCCGGTAGGTCTTTTGAAACAGTATTTCCCCGGTTCTCGATGCCGGGTCCATGCGGGTCAGGGCCAGCCTCAAAGCGATGACGGCCTCCCATTGAGGGCCTTCGTCGTTTTCATAAAAATCTATAATTGTGCCCTCAACGCGGTGGGTCACGGTTTTGCCGGAAGGCATGGCCATGGTCATATCCGCAACACCGGATGCCTCGATATCCCGGACCAGAAGCGCTGTCAGCATATCGGTTGGGGTCGTGACCCACTGGTGATATACATATTTGCTGCGCTGGAATGGACTGTCCGCGTAAACAATATGGGTGGTGTTGAACGGGGGCAGGGCATGGAGCCGTTTCACATGTATAAATACCGGGCGTTCGTCTGCTCCTTCCCTGACTTCCCTTCCTTCCAAGGGTTCCGGCGGACTGTAGTAAAGCGTGTAATATCTTACCGGCTCTGCCGGGTGACGGGTACCACACCCGGAAAAAAGCAGCAGCATGCTCCCCGCAACCAGCAATACCCATAGGATTTTTCTTTTCTGCTTCATGAACACGCCTTACTCATCGATGGGTTTGGGTGGCACCGGCCTTCCAAAGAGAAGCAGGGAAGGGTTGGCTGCGACCTGGTCGAGCAACCGGTTCAGATTGTCAATGGCCTGCTGAAGGTCGTCTGTAATAACCGTCAGTTTCTGATCAAAGGCCTCAACGCGCATGTCCGCATCAGCGGTCATGGCTGCTGCACGGTCAAAAAACCCCTCTGCCTTTTTAACGGCCTCCCCGGCATCGGCAAGGGTCTTTCCCAAAGGCTCACGGTTTTCTTCCACCATCTGGTCAATTCGGGCCACTGTCTGCCGGCTTTGCTCGGCCAGTTCGGTAAAGGCCCTGGATGCTTCCAGCAGCGATGCGTGAATCTCTTCCCATTTCGCTGCATCCAGTATGGCGTTGCCTTTTTCAAGGGTTTCGCGGATGCTTGCGGAAACTTCACCGATCCGGGCCTCGTCGGCGATCCGGTTGAAGTTGTCCAGGGCCGTCTCCATACCGGTTGAAATTTCATTAATCCGGAGATCCTGCAGGTTGGCAATGATTTTGTCCACGCCCTCGATCATGCGGGACATTTCCGAGGGCCGTGTGGCAATGACCGGGTATGCCGGCGTAAATGTCAGCGCAGGCGTTTCTTGCTTGTCCTTG
>SKZX01000121.1 GCA_007127175.1 Desulfobacterales bacterium | reverse complement strand
TGGATGACATAAAATCCAGACTTGATGCGCTCTTAATAAAGAAAAAGGAATGTGAAAGCGCATTGAGGGCAAAAAATGACGCGCTTTCAGAAGCCATCAGGTCCATCAACGCCCGCGAAAATGACCGGTCACGATACAAATCCAGGCTCACCGTCCTGAAAAAAATGGAAGCCAATTTTGAATGGTACAAGGACGGGGTGAAGGCAATAATGAAAAACCGGGAAAAGATAGACGATCAAAGCCGCATCATGGGGATTGCAGCGGAAGTCGTTGACGCCGAACCGGGTTATGAGCATGCGGTTGAAGCTGCCATGGGGGAGGCCCTGCAGTATATAATCGTTAACGGGCAAAATGCGGGTATAGACTGCATCCACTATCTCAAAAAGGAAAATGCCGGCAGAAGCGGTTTTATTCCTGTCGATATACACGATCATACCTGCAATGGCGCATCGGACAGCCCCCCCGGCAATCAAGGGACCAGACTGCTTTCAGAATGTTTAAAAATCCGGCCCGGATTTGAACCCGCAATCAATGCCATGCTGTCAGGGGTTGCAGTGGTTGATGACATTGAGGACGCTGTTCGCTTGTGGCAGCAGGGCTGCGGATTCAGAAAAATCGTAACCCGCAGCGGCGATGTGGTGTCTGAAAAGGGCGTGCTGGTGGGCGGCAGCCGGGACCAGTTGACCGGCATCCTTGAAAAAAGGCAGGAAATAGTCCAGATCGAGCAGGATATGACACAACTTGATGCGCTTATCGCTACTGAAACAAACCGTCAGAAAAAACTGGCGGCGGAAGTAAAAACCCTTGAAAACCGGCTTTCCGATATCACTGAAAAAAAATTCGCCCTCGAAGCAGATCATCTCGAAGGGGAAAAGGCCCTCTACAAAGCCATGGAAAGCCTTAAACATTCAAGGCGGCAGTTGGAAATCATGACGCTTGAAAAAGAGCGGCTTTCCGGGGAGAAAGAGGACATTGACACGGAAATTGAACACCAGGACCATCTGTTGATGGATATTACAAATGACATAGAAGCCGAAAAAACCGAGATAGAAAAATTGTCCGGCAACATCGCGGCTTTGAAGGAAACGGTAAAAGCGCACAACGAACGACTGGTTGATCTCAAACTGGCCTCGACCCGGCTTTCCGCTGAAATGGACAACACCCACCGCACCCTCTCCCGATTGAAAACAATCAAAACGGACGGAGCTGAACGGGCTGATGCCATACGACGAAACATTGAATCGGGAAAGGCCCTTGCAAAAACGGTCGCCGAAAAAATGGCCGCCTGCAAAGCAAGGCTTGATGAAACAATGGCAAGCCTGAAACAGATAAAACGGGACCTTGACGAAGAAACGGCTGACTTCCAATCGATTGTTGAAAAACAGGCGCATACCGATAACCGCATCAACGAATCAAAAACAGAGCTGGAAAAAACAAGGGAAAAAATACATCGGCTTGAGCTGGAGCTTTCCGGATTGCATCTCAACCGTGAAAATGTCGTCACCCGCTACCTGGAACGCTATCCGGAACCGTTTTCAACGGTTCTGCCGGAATACCGCGATGCCGTCACCGTTCCCGGTTTTTCTATCGACCGCATGGAGAAGGAAAGGGTCGGGTTGCGCACTGAAATCGAGGCCATCGGCGATGTCAATCTCGGTGCCATAGACGCTTACGAGCGGGAGAAATCAAGACGGGACTTTCTGACGGCTCAGCGAAAGGATCTGGAAGACGCGCTCAACGACCTCGAAAAGGTGATCAAGAAAATCAACCGCATCACCCGCAACCTGTTTCTCAGAACCTTTGAAGCCATTAATGAACAGTTTATGGCGCTTTTCCCCAAGCTTTTCAACGGCGGGGCGGCATGGCTTGAACTGACGCGCCCGGATATGCCGCTTGAAACAGGGGTGGAACTCATGATCCAGCCGCCGGGGAAAAAAATCAGCCGCCTGAGCCTCCTTTCAGGAGGGGAAAAAGCGCTTTCCGCCATTGCGTTTATCTTCTCGATATTTATGCTGAACCCGGCATCCTTCTGCCTGCTGGACGAAATCGATTCCCCCCTGGACGACCTCAATGTTCACCGTTTTAATGAACTGCTCCGGATTATCGGGGAAAAAACCCAGATCATAATGATATCCCACAAAAAACAAACCATGGCGTTTTCCGATATGCTTTTCGGCATAACAACGGTAAAGAGCGGCGGATCACGCATGATTTCGGTGAATATCGAACAGGCGCTTGAAATCAACGACCAGAAGACAGCCCCAACCCATTGAGTTGGCAGCAAACATTCCATGAGGAAGGCCCTATGACAGACTTTTTCAAAGAAATCCTGGATGCCGTGCGGCTTGAGGACGCCATGAACGCCGTCAGCATGTTCATCCTCGAATATCCCTACCCTATTGCAGGTGTTTTGGTTTTTCTGCTGTTGATGCTGTTTTTCATTCGTTTCATCAGGAACAGAAAAACCCGGCAACCGGTGCGCGATATTGATTCCGTGACCCGCGAAGCGGACGCGCCTGAAATTGAAAAAACAACTGCAGCGCCGACGCAAAAGGACCCGGCGGACATTTCCCCTGATCCAGGCGTACCATCGCCAATGGGGCTCATGGGTCGGTTGAAAAACGGCCTGCTCAAAACACGCGCTTCCATAGCCGGGCGCATCGACGGGGTTCTTTCGGAAAGGGGTATAGCAGACGCTGAAACACTGGAGGCAATAGAGGAAACACTGATTACATCCGATGTGGGGGTGAACACTACCATGGCGTTGATTGAAAAAATCGAGGAAAATGCCGCGTCTTTTAAAAATGCAGGTGATGTCAGGCAATTTCTGAAAACGCAAATGCTCGGGTTTTTGACCCGGCCCCGGCAGATCGACCCTTCCATCAAGCCTTATGTCATCATGGTTGTGGGTGTCAATGGGGTCGGAAAAACAACCACCATCGGCAAGCTCGCTTCGCGGTACCAGTCGGAAGGGAAAAAGGTCCTGATCGGCGCAGCTGACACATTCCGGGCCGCCGCTGTTGAACAGCTCGAAATCTGGGCCCAGAGATCCGGGGCCGATATCGTCAGGCATCGCGACAATGCCGACCCTGCAGCGGTCGCCTATGATGCGGTCGGGGCCGGCCTGTCAAGGGGCAGCGACATCGTCATCATCGATACCGCCGGCAGGTTGCAGACAAAGGTCAATCTCATGGAACAGCTGAAAAAAATCAAGCGCAGCATTGGCAAACAACTGCCGGACGCACCCCATGAGATCCTGCTTGTTCTTGACGCCACAACCGGCCAGAACGCCCTGTCCCAGGCCAAAACCTTCCATGAGGGTATCGGCGTAACCAGCCTTGCAATGACGAAGCTCGACGGAACGGCCAAGGGGGGCATCGTCATCAGCATATGCAGTGAAATGAACCTGCCATTGCAGTATATCGGCGTTGGGGAAGGCATTGACGATCTGCAGCCCTTTGATCCTGAAGCCTTTATTGACGCCATTTTTTGATGGACACCGAAAACATGAGGACTTCGCAAAAAATCCAAGAGCAAAAATTGCGCGTAACGCATATATTGGGCTTTTGCGAAATCGTCAAACAGGGCTTTCCCACCGGTACAGTGATCCGCCCTGTGAACCCGTCATTCGGAAAGGCAATGGGCTTATGGCTTAAGGGATTCTCTCAGACACCTGTCCGGAAACCCCCTTCAGGCTTGGCTTAGTTTTGCTTTTTTTTTGAAAAAAAATGAGTTCATGCTGTTTTATGTATTGACAAGCACTAAAACCTTATTTAAATTATTAGAAATTCAAGCCTTTTGAATAAACCAAAAAAAAGGGGAGGGAAAAGTCATGACAAAAGCTGAACTCGTTGAGAAAATGGCAAAAGATGCAGGTATTTCAAAGGTTGCAGCGACAGCCGCACTGAACTCCTACATTGACGGCGTGGTTAAATCACTGAAAAAGAAAGATGGGAAAGTGACCCTGGTTGGTTTCGGCACATTTCAAAAGGTTAAACGCAAAGCACGCACCGGAAGAAACCCCCAGACCGGCGATCCCATCAAGATCAAGGCCCGCAATGTCGTAAAATTCAAGCCCGGAAAACAGTTACGCGATTCTATATGATGAATTCTGTTTCATCAATTCTACCTCTTTAAAAGGGGGCGCTTTTCACATGCGCCCCCTTTTTCATTTTCAAAGCCGGCCGCACTGTTGCTGCGACACGCATCACGCGTAGCGGACTGAAAAATCATTATAACGTGCGGTATAGGCTTCCTCGGACACCGTAATGTGACTAACCGATGCAATGGGCGGCCCTTTCCAGCACCATTCGACCAGTTTATCCACCCTGTCTGCATCGCCTTCAAACCAGGCTTCAACCGAACTATCCGGGTTGTTCATTACCCACCCTGTAACACCCAGCCTATGCGCTTCATGATACGTTGCCATCCGGTAATTGACGCCCTGGACACGGCCTTCAATTCTGACACGCAAAGCCTTTTTCTCAGCCATTTCGCATCACCTGCCTTTCAAACGTGAATACAAATCATGCCTTTGTCATTCCCCTTCCGGTTCTCGCAAGAGTTCCATCAACTGTAGTTCATCGATAACCGAAACGTTTTTCCGCCTTGCCTGCTCAATCTTGCTTCCGGGCGATTCACCTGCCACAACGTAGTCGGTCTGAGCCGATACCGAACCCGTCACTTTTCCCCCGGCGGCTTCTATTTTCCCGGTGGCCATTTTTCGGGTCATTGAAAAAAGCGTGCCCGTCAGCACAAATGACAGCCCCCGGAGCCTGCCACTAACCTTTTGATGCCCTGTTTCCGGTAGTATTTCAAGGCCCAGCTGCTGCATATCTTCAATTGTTTTAAGATTTTCAGGCATGGAAAAATAAGCCCTGACCGCTTCTGCCATAATCGGGCCGACCTGCTCTATGGCTTCGATATCTTCCTTTTCGGCGGCTGCAAGGGCATCGATTGTTTCATACCGGGCAGCCAGCAATTTGGCCGCATGGGCACCTACATGGCGGATGCCAAGCCCGTAGAGAAATCTTGATAATGGCACTTTTTTGCCCTTATAAATGGCTTGAACAAGATTTTCAGCCGATTTTCTACCCATCCGGTCCAGTTGCCTAAGGGTGTCCACATCAAGCCGGAATATATCTTCTATAGAGCGGACCAGTCCTGTTTCGACGAGTTGGTCAACGAGTTTTTTGCCAAGTCCGTCAATATCCAGGGCCCCCTTGGATGAAAAATGAAGCAGGTTCCCCTTCAATTGGGCAGGGCATCCTGCGTTGACGCAACGGGTGGCTGCTTCATCCTTGAATCGAACAACGGTGCTGCTGCATACCGGGCATTGGGAGGGCATTTGGAAAAGCAGCTGGGAGCCGTCCCGATATGCCGGTATGACCTTCACCACCTCTGGAATCACGTCTCCGGCGCGCCTGACAAGGACGGTGTCCCCTACCCGGACATCCTTCTTGCGAACCTCGTCCTCGTTGTGAAGGCTCGCACGGCTGACCATAACGCCGCCGATGCTGACCGGTTCGAGAACGGCAACCGGCGTTAAAGCACCGGTCCGACCGACCTGGACCACGATATCATTCACCCGGGTCTGCTCCTCCATTGCCTTGAACTTGACGGCAATGGCCCACCGGGGGCTTCTGGACGTGCTGCCAAGCCGCTCCTGCAGATCATATCGATCCACCTTCACGACGATGCCATCAATTTCATAATCAAGGGTTTTCCGAAGTTCATCGATGCGCTTGAAATAGCCGATCACCTCATTTACGCTGATTTCCGTTTCCACGTGGGGGTTGGCCGGGAACCCGAGGGCTTTCAGAATACGGATCGTTTGGGCATGGCTGTTGACTTTGAGCAGGTCCGTGCGCCCAACGCCGTAGATGACCATCTTGAGCGGACGTTGTGCCGTTATGGTGGAATCCAGTTGCCGGAGAGAGCCGGCCGAAGCGTTTCTGGGATTGGCGAACAGGGGAAGCCCCTGGTTTAGGCGAATCTGGTTGAGGGCCTTGAAATCGGCCATCGTCATGTAAACTTCGCCTCGAACATCTATGAAATCGGGAATTTTTATATCTTCAACACTTTGGAGAACAAGCGGGATACTGCCAATGGTCTTGACGTTGGGGGTGATCAACTCCCCTTGAAAACCGTCCCCCCGCGTGGCCCCTGAAACGAGTATCCCGTCCTGATAGACAAGGGACACGGCCACTCCGTCCACCTTCGGTTCAACCGTGTACCGGATGGGGTCGGTCGTTTTCAGGATGCGTGCGACGCGCTGATCAAATGCAAGGATATCGGCCGTGTCAAACCCTTTCTCCAGGCTGAGCATGGGAACATGATGGGCGATGGTGTCAAATTTGTCCAAAGGCGCGGAACCGACCCGGCTTGTTGGGGAGTCCGGGGCCGCAATTTCCGGATAAGCGGTTTCGAGTGCAATCAATTCCTGCATGAGCCTGTCGTATTCGGCATCCGAGATCTCCGGGTCGTCATAGACAAAATACCGCCGGTTATGGTAATGAAGGGTTTTTCTCAGCACCTCTGCACGTGCCTTTGCCTTCTGCTCTGCTTCTGTGATGCTCATGTTGCGCATTCCTGTTCCAATTCGCGGGTCACGGCCAATATCAGTTCAATAGCGTTTTTACGTGTTTCCTTGAACGGGTTGCTGCCAAACCCGGTTTTCCATGAAAAAGAATGAACTTCATCCGAAACCGCAAGGACAGCGGAAACCTCGATGCATCGATAGGCGCCCACCGCAAAAAGGGCTGCGGCCTCCATCTCAACGGCCAGAGCCCCTTTATCCTGATATTCGGATATGATTTCAGGTGTTTCCCTGAATATGGCATCCATCGTCCATATCGGGCCGTTCCGGCAGGACAGGTTCATCTGCCGGCATTTGGAAATAATTTGTGCGTTAAGGCGCTCTGAAGGCAATATCCGCCTGTTTTCAACGGCGTCGCCTGCGTCTTTTGAAATGCAGTAATGCGGGGATGTGCCGTCTCCGGGAAAAGCGGACGTGGGAATAATCATGTCGCCAATGCCGATATCCCCACAGACGGAGCCGCACCATCCGAAGAGGATTATCCTTTCAACTCCCCAGGCAATGAGCACTTCCATGAGCATGGCGGCATAGGGCGCGCCTGTAAAAGGGCCTGCAATGCATGTGGTTGACGGGGAATCCGGGTCGCAGTACATGCGGCTGTTCATGAACACCTGGGGGTGCACACCCGACAGGCCGGCACGCCGGACAATGTCCTTCATGTCCGCGGGGCTGCTCACCATCACTGCCGTCCGGTTGGGACATGACGGCCAGTGCCCCGGATTGGCGGGTTTAATTACGGCAGAGTCCTGTTTCATTGCGCTTATTCCATGGGTTCGGCCAGGGCCTGAAGATCATCTTTGATCTCGTCAATAATATCATAGAGCCACAATACATCTTCCATTGACAGCCGCCCCGCTTTTACCGGGGCCCGTTCGGTTCCGTCCTTTTTCTTGAGTATCCTGGGTCCGACCTGAAGCTTGGGCTCTCCCTCACCGTATCGGTTTATTGAAACGACCAGGCCCGTCTCTTCACTGTGCCATTTCTTCAGTACCTTATCCTTTTCCGGTTCGTATCCGGCCATATGTTCCTCCGTGGGCAGGTTGTAAGTTGCAGGTTGTAGGTTGTAAGTTATGGGTTGTAAGAAAAATCTTTCTAAACTCGGATTTGATTCAAGATCGCGAAGAATGATCGCCCGGTACATCAATTTATCAGGGTTTGATTTTTTCGAAATCGGGATCGGTATCGAAATCGATTTTCTCAAATCCACAGGCTACGCATCTTCATTATTCTAAGGTCAATTCCGTTTG
>SKZX01000391.1 GCA_007127175.1 Desulfobacterales bacterium | reverse complement strand
TCCCTCACATGGGGCATGAGCACGGAAAGGGCCTCCCGGTCCGTATCGTCATCAATCCATGCGATGCTGACGGCTTCTGCCGGACGGGCGCGCAGCACATCCAGCAATGCGTCGCCCTGCTCTGTATTTCTGCGTCCCACCACCACCGCCTCGGCGTGGCGGAGCATGGAGGCGCCAAGGGCTGCGATCATGGCCGGCACCGCCGTCGGCTGTCGCGCCATGCGAACGGCGGAAGCCCCAAGGGTGCGTTCAGCCGCATCCTGGAAGCGGATGTTGCCCGTGTACCGGTAAAGCCTTGATAAATTCATGACGGAAATCGCATCCACCGAGGGCATCACATTATCCGTGGCATCGCGGGCTTTCATGATCAGGCGGCTGTCATGGCCGTCGGCCGTGGTGTAGAAGCCGCCGCGCGCATCGTCGTAAAAAAGCGCGAGCATCTGCTCGGCCAGGGTTATCGCCCACTCGAGATGGCGGGTGTTGAAACCGGCCGCGTATGTGTCAATGAGCCCCTGGATGAGAAACGCGTAATCCTCTGCCATGGCCGGTATGCCTGCATCGCCTTCCCGCCAGCGCCGGTAGAGTTTCGGTACTGCGCCGCCCTCATACATCCGGTTGTAAATAAAGGTAATCGCATTGTCTGCCGCTGACAAATATTTTTTATCACCAAACACTCTATGCGCCACCGCAAGGGCCGAAATCATCAACCCGTTCCACTCCACCAGGACCTTGTCGTCCAGGTGGGGACGGGGCCTGCTGTTCCTGGCCTCAAAAAGTGCTGCAACGGCTTTGGCCAGGATTTCTCCGGCTTTTTTTTCCGGGATGTCAAAGCGCCGGGCGGTCTGTTCCACGGTCCGGGCCCGGAAAAGGATGTTTTTTGCCGTGAACTCCCCAAGGGGATCGCTTTTGACGTTTCCACCCGGACGGATGCCGTAGTGAAAGGCAAATACGTCAAAATGAAACTCGTCCAGCGCTTTTTTTAAAATATGACCGATCTCATCGCACTGCCACACGTAAAACCCACCTTCGGATTTCTTTTTGACGGCCTTATCAGCGATGTTTTCAGCAGACAGGTCCGCGTACACGCTGTCTGCATCCTCGGCTGAATAAAACGCCCCGTCCGGGTGGGTCATCTCCCGCAACACGTAATCGAGTGAGTTTCGGGCCACGTCCGCAAAAACAGGGTTGCCCGTCATCTCCCAGGCTTCCGTGTAGATGCGGATCAACTGGGCGTTGTCATAGAGCATTTTTTCAAAGTGGGGCACGTGCCATCCGGCATCGGTTGCGTAGCGGTGAAACCCGCCCCCCAGGTGGTCATAAATGCCGCCCGCGGCCATTTTCTCAAGGGTGTGAAGCGCCATGTCCAGGGCCAGGCGGCTTTTTCGGGACGTTTTTTGGGTGTGCCGCGCAAACCGGTCCGCAAACAGAAGGAAATGCAGGATCGGGGGCATGGGGAACTTGGGCGCGCTGCTGAATCCCCCGTTTTCACGGTCGTACATGCCGGAAACCCCGTCAATGCCCGAATCAATCACATCCGGGCCGGGCAGCGTCTGGGGATGGCCTGGCGCGTCACCGTCCAGGTAGTTTTTGAGAAACCCGGTGACCCGGTCCGCAGATTTGAGCAGTTCATCCCGTTTTTCCGGGTTGTGGTATGCTTCGGCCACCGCTGTGAGCACTTCCTGCCAGGAAGGCGAACCGCGTCTTTTGGGCGGGAAATAGGTGCCGCCGAAAAACGGGCGGCCGTCGGGCATGAGAAATACGTTGAGCGGCCACCCGGCCGACCCGGTCATGGCGGAAACCGCGGAAATGTATATCCGGTCGATATCCGGCCGCTCCTCCCGGTCCACCTTGATGTTCACGAAATGCCGGTTCATCAGCGCGGCGGTTTCCGGGTCGGAAAAGGACTCGTCCGCCATCACGTGGCACCAATGGCAGGTGGAATACCCGATGGAAACCAGGATCGGCTTGTTTTCCGTTTTCGCCTTGTCAAAGGCCGTATCCCCCCACGGGTGCCAGTCCACGGGGTTTTCCGCGTGCTGGAGCAGGTAGGGGCTCTTTTCATTTATGAGACAGTTGGTTTTTCGGGGCGTTGTTTCCATTGTCGCCTCCCCCCTTCATCACCATGCGATCACGATAGTATCGCGCCGGATTGTATCGACAGTGATACGGTTATGTATCAAATAAATATATATGATACAGTTTTTTCAGTGTTTCATCTCCAGTTGGGAGCGGAGCCATTCTTTTACTTGCCCGTCTAAGGCATACACGCCTTTGTTCCGGCCGGTCTCCGCCAGAAACCGCTTTTTGATGCCCTCCGGCATCTCTATTTTTGCAAGCTCCTCCGCCCCTTTGTTATCTCTTCTATTAAGGTAGATCACCGGCGGGTCTTCCCATGAATAGACCGTGAAATAATGGGACACGTCCGAATCGTGGCGGATGACGTATTTATCACGGACCCAGTTGTTTCCCCATTCCAGGTAAAGGCGGACGGCCTCTTCAGGCGTCATCTCCCAGTCAATGGCATTGACGATATCCCGGCTGCTTTTGAGTTGTTCAAGGTTAAGCATTTTTCTCCTCCATGTTGTGACATTGGCTGTATCCATGCTTATGTTTATTTGCACAAGTCGTGCCGACCTTGTGAGTGGCACGTTTCTTGTATGATTTAAGGGCAGAAGCACTGTCCACGAAAGCAATACACACACTTAAACAAAAAGCACGGAGGATTTTATGGATAAGAAGAAGGACAAGGATACACTTCCGGACATCAAGGACATGACCACATGCGAAGCCACCGCCCAGATGCTTGAAAAAGCCAGGAGGGACGGGGTGGAGGTCAATTTCGACCGGGCCGCCACCATGAAGGCGTGCCCCATCGGCGCGGACAGCGCATGCTGTAAGCACTGCGCCATGGGTCCCTGCCGGTTGAATTCCAAAGACCCCTATGGCAAGGTCGGCGTATGCGGCGCCACCATCGACACGATCATGGCCCGGAACTTCGGCCGCATGATCGCAGCCGGCGGGGCCGCCCACACGGACCACGGCATGGTGATGCTCGATATTTTCCGCGAGGTGATATCCGGCAAGATCACCGAATACGAGATCAAGGACACCGATAAGCTCTACAGTGTTGCTGAATCAGTCGGTATCGAAACCGACGGTAAAACCGTCGAAGAGATCGCCAAAGAACTATATGCAGAACTGGAGAGAACCTACACGCAGGTGGAAGGTGAGATCCCCTTTGCCAAACGGGTACCCCCCAAAACCCTGGAAACATGGCGGAAACTGGGGATCGTTCCCCGGGGGGCCATGCGAGAGATCATGGAAATGATGCACCGCACCCACATGGGTGTGGACCAGGACTACAAGAACATCACCACCCAGTGCTCCCGTACGGCCCTTTCGGACGGATGGGGCGGCTCCATGGTGGCCACCGAGATCTCCGACATCCTGTTCGGCACCCCGGTGCCGGTCGCCACGGAAGTCAACATGGGCGTGCTCAAGGAAAACGAGGTGAACATCATCGTGCACGGGCACGAACCCAACCTCTTTGAATCCATGATCGCGTCGGTGAATTCCCCCACCTTGATCGAGGCGGCCAAGGCGGCGGGTGCCGCCGGCATCAACCTCGTGGGCATGTGCTGCTCCGGGCTGGAAGTGATTTCCCGGCATGGCATTCCCCATGCGGGCAACTTCAGCTCCACCGAGCCGGTCCTGGTGACCGGGGCTGTTGACGCGCTGGCAGTGGATATCCAGTGTATCCAGCAGGGGCTTGTAAAAGTGGCCAAATGCTACGATACGTACATGTTCACCACCAACCCGCGCTGCAAGATCGAGGGCGCGGACCACCTCGAGTTTCACGAGGACAAGCCCCTTGACACGACCGACGAGATCGTGATCAAGGCCATATCGCGGTTCAAAAACCGGCGCTACCCGGTGGAGATCCCCAAGGTAAAAAACCCGAGCATTCACGGATTCTCCTACGAATACATCAACTACATGCTCGGCGGGTCTTTCCGGGGCAGCTACGCACCGCTCAATGACAACATCATCAACGGCCGCATCCGGGGGGTGGCCGGCGTTGTGGGCTGCACCAACCCAAGGGTGAAGCAGGATTACTCCCACGTGGAGCTGGTGAAAGAACTCATCAAGAACGACGTGCTCGTGCTCCAGACCGGCTGCTCCCAGGTCGCCCTGGCCAAGGCCGGCCTGCTCACGCCGGAAGCCGCCTATCTTGCGGGCGACGGCCTGCGCGAGGTCTGCGAGACGGTCGGCATGCCGCCCGTCCTGGGCCTTGGCGCGTGCGTGGACAACTCCCGGATCCTGATCGCGGCATCCGAGATGGTCAAGGTGGGCGGGCTTGGCGAATCCATTGCGGACCTGCCCGTGGCCGGGTGCGCGCCTGAGTACATGAGCGAGAAGGCCATCTGCATCGGGCAGTACTTCGTGGCATCGGGCGTTTTCACGGTGTTTGGCGTCACCTTCCCCATTGTCGAGGATACGGCTTTCCACAAGTACCTCTTTGAGGGGCTTGAAAAAGAAGGCCTGGGCAAGTGGGGGTTTGCCAAGGACCCGCATGAAATGGCCCGGATGATGATCGACCACATCGACAAGAAGCGCAAGGCCTTGGGCATTGACAAGGCGCGCGAGCGGAAGCTGGTCGACATGGCAGAAAGGCGTGAGCTCGCCTGATATTTCAGTTGAAACCAGCGTTTTTTTGATATATAGACATTAAATGATAAGGGGGGATTGCAAAATCCCCCCTTTGTTTTATGTTTATAAGCAGTTTACAAACCTCTGACCATCTGACCAGGTTCAAGGGAAAGGCGCGCGCCGATGCCGATTCCGACCCCGACCCGAACGCTTTAGCGGCAGCAAAAGAATGAGCGAATACATCACCCATGACATGACGGGCAACACAGTTGGAAAGGTGGAGAAGAAATTTTTCACCTTTGCCGAACCGCCCAACGAAATGATACTCGACAGCAAGGCGAAGCTCGGGCCGATCACCATTGCCTACGAGACCTACGGTACACTGGACAAAAACAGGGACAATGTCGTACTGGTGCTCCACGCCCTCACGGGAGACTCCCACGCCGCCGGGTATTACTCGGAAAACGACGACAAGCCGGGCTGGTGGGACAACATGATAGGACCTGGCAAGGGCATTGACACGGACAAGTACTTTGTTGTGTGCGCCAATGTGCTGGGCGGGTGCATGGGGTCGACGGGGCCGATGTCGGTCAACCCCAAAACCGGCAGGCCTTACGGCATGAGCTTTCCCTTCGTGACCATCGCAGACATGGTGCGCACCCAGAAGGCGCTTCTGGACCACCTGGGCATCGACAAGCTCCTCTCGCTGATCGGCGGTTCCATGGGGGGCATGCAGGTGCTGCAATGGGCGATCCAGTACCCGGAGATGGTGCGCTCGGCCATTCCGCTGGCGACCACCATGCGCCACAGCGCCCTGGGCATCGCCTTTAACGAGGTGGCCCGGCAGGCCATTGTCGCCGACCCCAACTGGAACAACGGCGATTACTACGAAGGGAAAAAGCCGGACATGGGGCTTTCCGTGGCCCGGATGATCGGCCACATTACCTACCTGTCCGACGAGGCCATGCGCCGGAAATTCGGGCGCCGGCTCCAGGACAAGGAGGATTTTTCCTTCAACTTCGAGGCCGATTTCCAGGTGGAAAGCTACCTCCGGTACCAGGGGGCCAAGTTCGTGGAACGCTTCGACGCCAACTCGTTTCTCTACATCACCAAGGCCGCCGACTATTTTGACCTGGCCCGCCAGGACACCAGCGGCTCAGGCATTCAGGTTTTTTCCCGGTCAAAGGCCAGATACCTGGTGGTATCCTTTACCTCGGACTGGCTTTACCCCACTTACCAGAGCCGGGACATGGTCAAGGCCATCAAGAAAAGCGGTCTGGATGTGAGCTTCTGTGAAATTGAGGCCGAATGGGGACACGACGCGTTTCTGCTTTCCAGCGAACGGCTGACAAACCTTGTGAAAGGCTTCCTCGAAAGTGTCTACAATGATATCCGAAAATAATGCCAACCTTCGCTTCGACCTCCAGGTCATCGCCTCCTGGATCGAACCGGGCTCCCGGGTGATCGGCCTTGGCTGCGGCGAAGGCGAGCTGCTGCATTACCTCAAGAAGCACAAAAACATCCGGGAAACCGGGGTTGAAATCATGGAGGAACGGGTCGCCACCTGCATTGCCAAGGGCCTCACGGTGATCCAGGGGGATATCAGCGAGGAGATCGCCGATTACGCGGACAACACCTTCGATTATGTCATCCTGAGCCAGACCCTGCAGCAGGTTTATCAGCCACTGGAGCTGATCCACGAGATGATGCGCATCGGCCGACAAGTCATTGTAAGCTTTCCGAACTTCGGCCACTGGCACATCCGCGGGCAGGTGCTTTTCAGGGGGATCGCCCCGGTGACCCCGCAGCTGCCGTACCAGTGGTATGACACGCCCAACATCCGGATTCTTTCCATTCGGGATTTCCGGGAGTTTTCCCGGCGTGTGAACTTCCGGATCATCCGGGAAGTGGCCATCGACTCGGACAACCGCAACCGCTTCGGAAAAATCACCCGGTTTCTACCGAACCTGCGGGCGACATACGGTATTTTTCTGATCAGCAGAAAATGACGGCTTTGCAAAAAGCCCAATATCTGGGTTACGCAATCTTGCTTTGAAAGCAATGGTTGCCTTTTCGGGGTCGGGGTCGAGTTTGCAGAACCCCCAGGGGACAGACTTCCAGTCTGTCTCCCGGGTCGAAGCCGATATCCTCGGCATGAAGGAAGCCTTTGAGGGTAAGCGTCAAGGGCCGACCCCGATACCGAGCCCGATACCGACCCCGACCCCGAAAAAAAACCGACATCGGATACGCTTATATCAAAATATGAAACCAAGCCGGAGCTGTTTTCCATGAAAGACAATGCGCAGAGGCGCGACATCACCGTGTATAAACAAGGCGGCGCCCGGTCCACGGAAACGCACCTGCTGATCGTGGAAGAGCCGCTGTCCATCCGCATCGACGGGGCCCCCTACTCCGTTGTCATGCGCACCCCGGGTGATGAAATCGCCCACGTGGCGGGCTTCTGCCTGGCCGAAGGGATTGTTGAGGCCCCGGGCGATTTCGCGTCCATCGGGTTTTGCGACGAGGACGCCACCAACGTGGCCACTGTGATGCTCGTGGCGGCCCGGCGGGAAAAAGCCGCTGATATCCTGGCGCGCCAGGGGTTTGTCAGCCAGACGAGCTGCGGCATCTGCGGCAAGGAAGTGGTGGACGACCTTCGCCAGATCATCGCCCCCCTGCCCGTAAAAACGCGGTTTAACGCCGATTCGGTCCTGAACTGCGCCGCATCCCTCAGGGATTACCAGGAATTATATAAAAAAACACACGCCTCCCATGCAGCCGTTATATATGACGAAAAACTGACAGCCCTTGCCCACGCAGAAGACGTTGGGCGCCACAACGCCCTGGACAAGGCTATCGGAAAGGTATTCATGGGCCCCGGCATTGAAAACGCCGCGTTCGCGCTCATGTCCTCGCGGCTCAGCTATGAACTGGTCCAGAAGGCCGCCCGCGCGGGCATCGAGCTGATCGTGGGCGTATCGCGGCCTACGGCGCTCGCGGTGGAACTGGCCGACAGCGTGGGCATGACGCTGGGGTGGGCCAGGGACGGGAAGCTTACCGTTTTCTGCCATGAACAGCGATTTATTCGCTGTCCCTGAACCGTTCAGGATCGATCTCCATGCGGCGAAGGATCTTCTGCAGGGCTACCCGGCTCATTCCCGCCAGCTTGGCGCCATGGCTGATATTGCCGCCGGTCTTCTC
>SKZX01000239.1 GCA_007127175.1 Desulfobacterales bacterium | reverse complement strand
CTTGCCCAATCCACCCTTGAAAACGCCAGAAAATGGGGGGTCCGGTTTATCGGGCCCAACGGACTGACCGTTGCCAACACCGCAAACGGCCTCTGCCTGCCCTTTGTGCCGCTTTACAGCCCCCCCAAAGGCGGTCTGTCGATTATCACCCAATCCGGCGGACTGGGGCTCATGCTCTGGAATCTCATGAAAGATGAGAACGTCGGCATGGCCAAATTCGCCAGCATCGGCAACAAGCTGGATCTCAACGAAATTGATTTTCTGAACTATTTTGCAACAGATCCGGAGACCCGGGTCATCGCCATGTACCTGGAGAGCATCACCGACGGGAAAAAACTTATTGAGGCCGCCGCCAGCGCAAAAAAACCGGTGATCATTTTCAAATCCAGCGTGACCACCGCCGGAAACAAGGCGGCCATGAGCCATACGGCCGCCATCAGCCATGACGACGCCATTATCGACGCTGCATTTGAGCGCGCAGGGATCATCCGGATTCACCATTTCTCGGACTTCATGTCCATGGCCAAAATATTCAAGCTGCCCTCCTTTAAAGGGAACCGGCTGATGATCATGAGCCCGGCAGGCGGGTTCACGGTAATCCTGGCGGACCTGTTTGAAAAAGCCGGTTTCGGCTTTGCCGATCCCGGGGAAGCTTTTTACCGGGAGCTGCAGAATTACAGCAATGCAGGCGTCATTAATTTCAGCAACCCGCTCGATATGGGGGACATCTATGACCCCGCCATGTACGCCCAGGTATTTTTTTCCGTCCTGCACAACGACAGCGTGGACGGCGCTGTGTACGTGACCCAATGGCCGGACATGCCCAAAGGTGAGGACGTTTTTACGCGGATGTTCAATACGGACCTTTCAAAAGAGACCATCGGGGCCATACAGTCCTCCGGAAAGCCCATGTGCGTGTGCCTTTATGGGCACTCCCCCACCATATCGCGCATCAAGCAAAACCTTTCCTTCCCCTTGTTCAACAACCCGGAGGAGATGGTCAATGCGCTGAAGGCCCAGAAAAACTTCTACGAACGGCTTTCGAGCCCGCCCTTTTCAGCGGCCTGCCCTTCCGGTTTTGACACTGCCGCAGCCGGTGAATGGCTGGCAGGCAAATCCGGGGACCTGGGCGAAGAATCCCTGACGCTCATGAGTGCAGCCGGCATCCCGACGGCGCCATGGAAAACGGCCGAAACCGCTGAAGCCGCGGTCCAGGCAGCAGAACAACTCGGATACCCGGTCGTCCTCAAAGTCATGTCGCCGGATGCCGTGCACAAAACCGATGCCGGCGGGGTCATGGTCGGCCTGAAAACGCAAAATGACATTAAAGGCGCATTTGAACAGGTCCGCAATAACCTTTACGCATATAACAGCAAGGCTGTTTTTGAGGGCGTTCGGGTCATGAAAATGGCGCCGGACGGTTACGACATGCTGGTTGGGGGTAAAGTCGACCCGGTTTTCGGCCCTGTTGTGGTGTTTGGCTTTGGCGGCATTTATGTGGAAGTGTTCGCCGATGTGGAAATTGCTTTATGCCCGAGCAACCGGGAGGAAATCAGAAGGAAACTTGAGCGGTTGAAATCCTACAAGATTCTTTCCGGTGCAAGGGGTCGGAAACCGGTGGACACGGATGCGTTTATCGGGATTGTCGAGCGGGTGTCCCACCTGATGGACCGCTTTCCCATGATCAGGGAACTTGATCTCAATCCGGTGCGGGTCATGGCAGACGGCACCGGTGCAATGGCGTTGGATGCGAGGATGCGGGTTGAGTGAGGCTGCGCGGGGTTGATGGGTAAGGATAGCGGTGGACTTTGTGGACCTTGTGGACTTGGTGGACAAATGGACCGGGTGGACATAGTGCCGTGATCAGACGGGTGTGTGGCGGGGGCCTCTATTGACCCGGGGCTGACCGGAGAATGAGGCCCAGGGGAAGCGATTCACCAAACAGGGTGTTTTCTTCCTGTTTACCCAGGTCAATGACCGCCCTGAGGGGCTTTGCTTTTTCAGGCATATCGTTGCCTTCAAGCCACTTCGCTATTCGTTCAGCCAGCTCAGGGGGGATGTCCCTGGCCCGGTCGCCGGTTTTCCGGCCGATCTGAACCATGGCATCGCCTGGGGGGGAAGACTGATTCCACTTGTTTTCCAGCATCCATTCAATCCACGAAGCGGCCTCCGCCGGCGCCACGACGCGATCGACAGGGCCATACAGCAGCTCTCTTGCCCCGATTCTTGAAAGGCACCACAAAAGCTGGGCGCGGGTTTTTTTAGGATTGATTTCAGTAATCACCACCCTGCCCCATGCGGTTTTTTCCTTTGCCGCCAAACGCTCCATGTTGGCGATGGCCATGAGCATCTCAAGGCGCTCCTGGGGCGGCGTTTTCACCTTGGCGCCTTTTTTCGGCAGCAGTATCGGACGAAGGTCCTGGGAAAATTGACGCTGCTGGCCGGCCGTAAGCCCGCCTGCGACCCGCCGCCACAAGATCCACCACTCAGCCAGGGCATGCTGGTTTTTTCGGAAGACAACGCCCGTCTTGTATAATTTCCAGAGCATCCTCATGCGCTGTTCGTCAAGCCCGTCGCCAAAACCCGGACGCAGACAGAAACCCAGGAGATTGAGCCAGCGGATTTCGTGCTCGGGCGTTAGCTTCCGCCACCCGGTATTCTCCAGCAGGATATCGGCGATCTTTCGAATCAGGCCAAGGGGCCAATCGTCACGGCCGCGCCCGGCGCTGCTGGAAAGCGATTTCACAAGGCCGGAAAGCCGTGAAGGCGGGGCTTCTTTTTTAAATGCAGCCTCGATTACGTGTACTATTTCCGAGAGGCGGTCTGCATCGAACACCGCCTTGTCGCTGACCCCGCTGCGGCTGGCGGAATCCCGCAACTGGAATCGAAGCTGCCATTTATGTCCTGTGGCGATGGCGCTGCACCAGAGCATCAGGACCCCGGATTCCGTGTATTCGGTTTCGATTTTAACGTTTATAGCGGTTTTAGCGCCTTTTTTGCCGAATTGAATAACCGTCTGCAGCGGCGGCATGGGGGTCAGGGTGTCATCGATTTCAACGATATCCCCGAACCGGTCCCCGGACCGGAAACTGGATGAATACAAGTCAAAGGCGACCGGCTGGTTGGCCAGGACGTCAAATGTCATGTCCTCGAGCGCCATCCGGCTCCCCTCATCAAGGCCCCGCTCGACAATGCACACGGCTTTTCTTTTCACGGCAGCGGGCGCCTCCGGCGAAGATTCCCCGCCGGCAATACCAATGTAATAAGAACGGGGGCTGCCGGAGCCGACCCGGACACCCTTGCCCGCCTTGACAAGCCCATAGTAGGATGCGCCCACAGAGACGGCCAGGTCCAGGCTGCGGCTTTCAAGGACCCGCGGCTTTGTTTCGTCGGTTTCACCGAACCAGTGCCGGACGGCCTCGCATATCCGGTCCCGGACCGCCTGGGCTTTCAGCGACCCCCCGTTGAACAGGACAAGATCGGGAAACGGCTCACGGGACCCCAAAAATGCTTCAATATCGTCCCGGTGATTTTCAAGGAAAAGGCCGATATGACGGGTAATGGCGGGTTCCTGTGCATAAGGGAGGCCGAATTCGGATATCCCTTTCTTCATCCGGGGTTTCTGATTACCGGTGTTTCGCACCAGGGGAAAAAACCCCTCAAGCACAACCTGTTCGAGCATCTCCCGGTCGATTACGGCTGTCAGGGTGCCGCCGATCAACCGGCTGCCCTCGCCCATCATCGTAATGGTTTCCTTTTCGGAGCCGCCGTTTAAGATGTTTTCTTTTGCCTGGCGGCACAAATGGCAGAGGGTTTTCCAGCGGTCCCCGCTCAGGGCCGCACCAGGGCCGAACTGCCGCTCGACATGGCGCGCCAGGGCCAGATCAACATTGTCCCCGCCCAGGATCAGGTGGTCCCCCACGGCAATGCGCTCGAACCGTGGCGTCTGCCCCTCGGTTTCCGTAAGGGTGATGAGGGTGAGGTCGGTGGTCCCGCCGCCCACGTCCACCACAAGGACCAATTCCCCCGGTCGGATATGGTCCTGCCAGTCATGCTCATGCATCGTAAGCCAGCTGTAAAAAGCCGACAAGGGTTCTTCCAGCAGCAGAATATCAGATAAACCTGCCGCTTTCGAGGCCTCCACCGTCAGATCGCGGGCAACCTCGTCAAAGGATGCCGGAACCGTAATGATGATCATCTGGTTTTCAAGAAATTCGTCCTCGTCTTTGACGGTGCTGTTCCAGGCACGGCGGACGTGGTCGAGATAAGAAGCGGTGGCCTGGACCGGGGAGATTTTCCCAACTTCATCCGGCGCCCCCCAGGGCAGTATTTTCGCCTGGCGGTCCGCACCGGCATGGCAGAGCCAGCTTTTGGCCGACGGCACCAGCCGGGACGGCACCCTGGCCCCCTGGTCCCGGGCAAAAGTGCCGACAACATGGGCAACCTGGGGGTGCCACGGCAGTTTTATGGCATCGTCGCGAATATCATATTTTCCGGGTATGTAATAAAACGAAGGCAGTACCGGCAGGGCGGCGATCTCCCCCTCCCCGCAGAGCTGGGGGATATTGAAATGCCGGTTCCCTTTTTTCACAGCTTGCCCGGCATTCAGATCGATCCAGGACACCGCCGAATTGGTGGTTCCCAAGTCAATGCCGATAATGTAGCGCCTATCCAGCAGGTTCATGATCGGGTCTGCTCCCGGACATTGAATTCCAGCTTCCACCGGTTCTGGTCCGCAACGGAAACGCACCAGATTTCCAGGGTGCCGATTTCCGTGGCATGCACATCGAGATAGACCCGGATGCTGGTGCCGGCGGGGCCGTCCAGCATGGTCTCAAGGGTGGTGATTTCCTCAATTTCCTCGTGCCAGTCTTCAATAATGGCACCGGCGGAATCGTTTTTATGGGTCGATGAACCGAAAAAATCAAACCGGACTGGCTCGCCGACCACCAGAACAAATTCCTTTTCATCGAGAATCGTTCTTGTCCCCTCTTCCATGCCGAAGGGCGCCACGCAGAGCGCCTTCACAGGCGCGGGCATGCCGGGAACCGCCGGCATGGCCGCGGCAATACCGATATAATAGGATTTGCCAAGCCCTCCCCGTATCCGGATACCGTTACCCAGCCTTGCATGTCCATAATACGCGGCCCCGCGCGCAACGGCCAGGTCGTAGTCATCCGTGTTGATTTCCCGGATCACCGGTTGGGCTCCGGCATCATTGCGGTTCCATGAGTCAAGGACGTCTTTTATTCGCTCACGGATTCGGGGCGCTTTCATGACGCCGCCATTAAAAAGCACGGCTGTCGGGGTTGTCATGCGCCCCTCGCCGTCCCGTGCACCCCGACGCAGAAAAGCCGCCATATGCCGTGTAATGCCGGGATCTGACGCGTAAAGGAGGCCGGCTTCCTGAAGCCCTGCCCGCCGGGGCTTCACAGGCTCCGCATCGGCATCGCATTCAGGGAAAAAGCCGTTCATAAGGGTATCGTCCAGTTCCGTCGTCGACAGGGTTGTCTTGACGGCACCCCCGATAAGCCCGCTTCCCCTGCCAAGGATGGTGATCGGATACGTTTGTTCATCCGGTTCTGAAAAAAGGGTTTCCTTGGCGCTTCTGCACCCATGGATCAGCCCGCGCATCTGCCATGAATCGATTCGGGTGCCGGCATCGGCAAGCTTCTTGTTGAGATGGTAGGCAAGGGTCAGGTCCATGTTGTCGCCCCCCACCAGGAGGTGGTCTCCGACCGCCGTCCGTTCCAGAACAAGGCTTCCGTCTTCTTCTGAAATCCGTATCAGGCTGAAATCCGTGGTACCACCCCCCACGTCGCAGATGAGGATGCGGTCTCCTGTTCTCACCGATTCCCGCCATGTGTCATCGGATTTGTCGATCCATGAGTAAAAGGCCGCCTGGGGTTCCTCCAGGAGGGTGATACCGGACAAGCCTGCCTGTTCCGCAGCCTGGACCGTCAACTCCCTGGCGACAGCGTCAAAGGACGCGGGAACGGTAAGGTAGAGCACCTGTTTTTCCATGGTGAGCGAGGGGTCCGCCGCAGCCATCTCATAATCCCAGGCGCTTCGGATATACTCCAGAATCGCTGATGCCGCCTGAACAGGGGACATCTTTTCAACATCAGCAGGGGCTTCCCAGGGCAGTATGGGGCTGTTGCGGTCCACCGAAGTGTTGCACAACCAGGATTTTGATGAGGCGATCACGCGCTGCGGCACTTCAGCGCCGCGAATCCTCGCGTATTCACCCACGACAATGGTTTTGCCCTGCATCCATGGCAGGTCAAAAACGCCTTCCCTGGCTTCAGCCGCCGGCGGCAGATAAAGAAACGATGCCAGGCTCGGGCGCTTTTCAATGGTATGGGGGGAAACAATCTGTGGAATCTCAAATAGCCGGATAGCCGGAGACCGGCCCTGCTCAACATTAATTTCTGTATATGCCACAATACTGTGGGTCGTTCCAAGATCAATGCCGATGATATATTTTGAATCAGACACGTATACTCTCTTTGTTTGTGTTTGGGTTCACATGATTTCGACCTCTGCCGGTGCGATAACGCGGGGATCGCCGCTGCCGGTCAGCACAGGCAGATCAAGCTTTCCCGCCTTCCATCCCCTGTGCCGCAGCGTGCCCGAAAAAGGTGGGTCCCCTGTAACGTTGCCGGTGAGTTTTATGGCACTCGAATCAAAATCCGGGGGCACCGTTAGCGGTTCCCCCTCATTTTTCTCAATGACGGATTGAAGTGAGATGTTTTTTTCAAGGCATTTTTTGCAGTTTTCATGGATGCTCCGGACAGCCGCGCCGATCTGGGCATCGTCGTAGGGGGAAAGGTCCTCTGTGAGAAAATCGAGCAGGCGCCCCTCCCGCTGCAGCACGGAAAGGAGGTATAGATAATAACGGTGTTGACGGTCTTCGGTTTCGCGCGTTGAAACAGCGGGTTTTTCATCCGCTTCAAAGTCCGGAACAAACCGTGATTTGTCGCTGGCACCGTCGGGTACTTTTTTCTTTTTCCCCTTCTTGATGCTTGTTTTTGGCTCGGCCGGCAAGGGTTCGACAACGCCCTCCCGTCTCAAGGCCCGAACACATACGGCCCGCGCAACAAGCCAGTTCATAAGAAAAAGGAGAAAGAACAAGCCGATGGATACCGGAAAAAACAATTCCCGGACCCATTCAACAACGGGCCAGACCTCCTCGACGCCCGCCTTCAGGGCGGGTGTATCGACGGCTGCCGCCTTCAACTGTTCCAGCGGGACTAAAGAAAAAATATATGCTGCACCCGCATAAATCGAAATATTAACTATCGCCGCTATTATTGTCGTCAGGATAAACAGCCAGAATAAACTTCTCCGGGAAAAGGACTTGACAATGTTCATAAGACATATCTCCACGTTGCAAGGGATATCGGGATATCGAAGATTAAACGATTATAAATAGAGGCTAAGCCGTTTGGTGTCAAGAGACTTTTATACCATGGGAATGCCCATGGATGCGCCCGGGAAAGTCCCCGTGCATTTGGTTTGTTTCTCCTTGAACACGTGTTATACAGGTGCTATGATAAATATTAACCAAACGGCTTTTATACCAAAAGGTTTATTTCAATGATGATTATCAGGAATATATTTGACTTTGAAATTGGTTACCTGGCAAAAAGTCCCTGCAAGGACTGCCCGCGCCGTGAAGATATTCCGGAGTGCACCGATCGATGCCCCATACTTGAAGAGATCCAGATCCTGCTGGCAAGAGGGGTTTCATGCACAGGGCGCCATCCATTTCTAGAGTCATGAACATTGACGACTTCGCAAAAAGTCCAATATCTGCGTTACGCGCAATTTTCGAAGAACCTAACGTACGGCTAAGTACTCTTAATTCTTCAAAAATTGCGCAAGCCTTGATCTTGAACTTTTTTCAAAGTCGTCTGAT
>SKZX01000273.1 GCA_007127175.1 Desulfobacterales bacterium | reverse complement strand
CGATCGACCCCGGTTGAACTTGATTTTGTGCAGGTTGCAAAAAATTGACGGCTTCGCAAAAAGCCCAATATCTGCGTTACGCGCAGTTTCTGAAGAACCGCACGCACAGCTAAGTAGCCCAGGTTTTTCAAAAATTGCGCAAGCCTTGATCTTGAACTTTTTGCGAAGCCGTCTGAAACGGACTTTTACGGGTTCATAAAATAAACACAGGAGATTGCAGGACATGGCAAAAAAAGTAGTCGCTCAGGTGAAGCTTCAGGTTCAAGCCGGAAAGGCCAACCCTTCACCGCCCATCGGCCCGGCGCTTGGGCAGCACGGCGTCAATATAATGGATTTCTGCAAGGCGTTCAATGCCCGCACGGCAAACGATGAGGGAATGGTAACACCTGTTGTGATTACCATATACCAGGACAAGTCTTTCACGTTTATCACAAAGACCCCTCCGGCAGCTGTTTTGTTGAAAAAAGCTGCAGGTATTGCAAAGGGTTCGGGAAATCCGAAGGCTGAAAAAATCGGAAAAGTCAGCCGGCAGCAGGTGGAGGAAATCGCAAAAGTCAAGATGGCGGATTTGAATGCCGCAAATATGGATAATGCCTGCCGGATCATCGAGGGCACCGCGAGAAGCATGGGCCTCGAGGTGATTCAATAAAAAAGGAGTAATCAGATACAATGCGGAAACACAGTAAAAAATTCAAAGATATCAAGGCGAATATTGACACCGTGAAGCGCCGCGAGTTTGACGAGGCAATAAAGGCAGCCCTTGAATCCTCCTATGTCCGGTTTGATGAGACAGTCGATATTGCCGTCAGGCTCGGGGTCGACCCCCGGCATGCCGATCAGATGGTCCGCGGATCCGTTGTTTTGCCCCATGGATTGGGAAAAGAAGTAAAAGTCCTGGTATTTGCCAAGGGGGAAAAAGAAAAAGAGGCCGCTGATGCCGGTGCCGATTTTGTCGGAAATGATGATCTCGTGGAAAAGATAAAGGGCGGTTGGTACGGTTTTGATAAGGCCGTTGCAACCCCTGATGTCATGGGCATGGTGGGAAAGATCGGAAAGATTCTGGGCCCCCGCGGTTTGATGCCCAACGCCAAGACGGGGACGGTAACATTTGACGTGACCAGGGCGGTAAATGATCTGAAGGCCGGCAAGGTTGATTTCCGGGTTGATAAAAACGGCATTCTGCATGCCCCCATGGGCAAGGTGTCCTTTGGTCCTGAAAAGGTCCGGGGCAATATCCGTGCCTTTTTCGAAACGGTGCTTCGCCTGAAACCGGCCGCCAGCAAAGGGACCTACATCCGCAGCATATCGGTTTCCACGACCATGGGTCCCGGCTTCAAGATAGACCCCCTGTACGTCAAGGACCTTCTGGCCTGATTGTCCATGGCTGAAACAGGATAGCCAATCCGGCCTGCCGGGGTTTGCCCGGCGGGTCATATATATATCAGGAAGCCGTCAAATTTGATGTATTCGTAAAAGTCGTTTTCAGACGGCTTTGTAAAAAGTTCAAGATCAAGGCGCGAGCAATTTTTGAAGAATGGATAGTACTTATGCGTACGTGAGATTCTTCAAAGATTGCTCGCAACGCAGATATTGGACTTTACGAAGCCGAAAAATTTAATTTTATCTGTCAAAGACTGCAGGCTCACATGATGTGTTTAATCGGGATGGAGCGACATCCCGGCCTGCCGAGGCAGACCAGAAATCATATTGCTGTGTCGCCCCTGGTTTTTACAGATTCCGAAAGGAGGTGTATCGATTGCTGAATCTTGTGCAGAAAAAAGAGCTTGTTAGCGGCCTCAACCGGAAGTTTGAGGAAAAAAAGATCCTGATCCTTGTGGATTACAAGGGGTTGAATGTCCCGAAGATGACTGAGTTGCGTGCGAAACTGCGGGAAGCCGGTGTTGAGTTTTTAGTGGCAAAAAACACATTGCTTTCAAGGGCCGCAGAGGGCACGGATGTTGAGTTGGTGCGCGACGTCCTGTCCGGGCCCAATGCCATCGCAATGAGCTACGAAGACCCTGTCAACGCCGCGAAAGTACTCATTGAGTTCGCAAAGGAAAATGATAAGCTTGAGATCAAAGCGGGTGTTCTTTCCGGAAAAGCTTTAAGTTTCAATGATATCAAAGCCCTGTCCAACCTGCCGTCGCGTGAAGTGCTGCTTGCGACCGTGCTTGCGACCATTAACGCGGTGCCGACAAGCCTGGTAAGGGCTCTGAGCAATGTTCCGGAGCGTCTGTTGTACGCACTGCAGGCCATCAAGGATCAGAAAGAGGCTGCTTAGCAAAGTTTTTTTGTGCATGCAAAACCGGTTATAGCGTCAAAGGACGTTCAACCCGCATGCGCACCAGAATATTTATGTTTATTATTAATTAAGTTTTCATGTTGATTTCGGAGGAAAAAAACCATGGCTGACACTACAAAAGCAGATGTTATAGAGTTTATTGCAAACATGTCCGTTCTCGAACTTTCAGAACTGGTCAAAGAACTTGAAGAAAAATTCGGTGTTTCCGCGGCAGCCCCGGTGGCGATGGCCGCAGCTCCGGTTGCCGGTGCCGATGCAGGCGCCCAGGCTGAAGAGAAAACGGAATTTGACGTTATCCTGGCAACGATTGGGGATAAAAAGATCCAGGTGATCAAGGAAGTTCGTGCGATTACCGGTCTTGGGCTCAAGGAAGCCAAGGCCCTGGTCGAGGAAGCACCTAAACCGGTCAAGGAAGGGGTCGTCAAGGAAGAAGCCGACAAATTGAAAGAGCAGCTTGAAAGCGCCGGTGCCACCGTTGAAATAAAGTAGCACCGCGTGTCAGGATCCCTATCAATGCATACAAGCGAAGAACATGAAGCTGTGTTTTTCTTCATGTTCTTCTTTGCGTTCATGCTGATCGTGGTTTTCAGATGACCGCAGGGTTGTTTTACTTCCCTTTCATTGCCGCAGAAACGGGCGCCGGAGAAACATCCGGACACCGTTTTTGCGGCTGATTAACTCAAATTCAGTTCATTTGGAGTCAAAATGACAGCTAATCCGCCGAAATATAAACGATTCAGGAAAGAATTCGGGCGTATCAGGTCCATTGTTGATATACCGGATCTGATCGGGATGCAGCGGGAGTCCTACCAACGCTTTCTTCAGAAGGGAATCCGACCCGAGGACCGGCGGGACATCGGATTGCAGGCTGTTTTTAATTCGGTTTTTCCCATAAAGGACTTTACAAACACCGCTTCCCTTGAATTCGTTTCATACCACTTCGGGGACGTCAAGCATTCCATGGGGGAGTGCATCAACCGGGGGATGACATACGAAATATCCCTGCGGATAAAGGTGCGGCTTGTTGTGTTTGATGTTGACAAGAACACGGGTGTTTCAAATATCCGGGATATCAAGGAGCAGGAAATCTATTTCGGCACCATTCCCCTGATGACGGAGAGAGGGACCTTTATCATTAACGGCACCGAACGGGCGGTAGTGAGCCAGCTGCACCGTTCATCGGGTGTATTTTTCGACCATGACAAGGGCAAAACCCATTCGTCGGGCCGTATTATCTACACGGCGAGAATCATCCCGGTCCGGGGTTCGTGGATCGACATGGAAGTGGACCCAAAGGACATCGTTTATATCCGTATCGACCGGAGGCGGAAATTCCCTGTGACCTTGCTTTTCAAGGCCCTGGGGTACAACGATCAGGATATCCTGTCGTATTTTTACTACAAGGAAAAAGTCTACATAAAGGACGGCCAGTACTCCAGGGACGTCAATCCCGACTTTTTAAAGGGAGAGCGGCCGGGAGAGGATGTGATCAACCCTGAAACGGGTGAAATCCTGGTCAAAAAAGGCCGTATTTTTACCAAGCGCGCCATCCGGCAGCTTATGGCAACCGGCGTCACGACCATTCCTTTTACGGAAGCGGAGCTCCATGAACGGGTCCTGGCATCCGATGTTTTTCATCCTGAAACCGGGGAGATCATAGCCGGGTCCAATGATACAATCGGCGAGGATTTGCTGGAACGGCTCAGGCAGTCTGGGGTCCCGGACTTTGAGATACTGGTGATGGAAGGGCCGTTTGCCAGCCAGTCCATACGCAAGACATTGCTGCTTGACAAGGCTAAAACAAAGGAAGAGGCGCTCATCGACATATACCGTCGCCTGCGGCCCGGCAACCCGGTTACCGCTGAAGTGGCCCAGGAGTTCGTGGACCACCTGTTTTTCAAGACGGCTTATTACGATCTTTCCGGTGTGGGGCGGCTCAAAATCAATGATCGCCTCAACCTGGATACACCCCTGGATGTGCGCACACTCCGGCGGGAGGATATTCTCAAGGCGACCCGGACGCTCGTGGAGCTGCGGGACACCCAGGGACCGGTCGACGATATTGATCATCTGGGAAACAGGCGCGTGAGGGCCATCGGTGAACTCCTTGAGAACCAGTACCGCATCGGGTTGGTTCGCATGGAAAGGGCGATCAAGGAGCGGATGAGCATGCAGGAGGTGGACGCCCTGATGCCCAATGACCTGGTCAACCCGAAGCCGGTTTCCGCCGTTGTCAAGGAGTTTTTCGGTACGAGCCAGCTTTCCCAGTTTCTCGATCAGACCAATCCCCTTTCCGAGACAACCCACAAGCGCCGTTTGAGCGCTTTGGGACCGGGCGGCCTGACCCGTGACCGGGCGGGCTTCGAGGTGCGGGATGTCCATCCTTCCCATTACGGCCGCATATGCCCCATTGAAACGCCCGAAGGGCCAAATATCGGTCTTATCGTATCGCTTTGCACCTACGCCCGCGTCAACGACTTCGGGTTCATTGAAACCCCATACCGCGTTGTGGAAAATTCGACGGTTTCAACCCAGGTCAAACTGCTGACGGCATTCCAGGAAAAAGATCAGCCCATTGCCCAGGCCAATGCGCCGATCAATGAAAAAAACCGGTATGTCAACCCGATGGTGACCTCGCGGGTGGACGGGGAATTCATGATGGTTGAAAGGGAAAGCATCGAACTGATGGACGTTTCCCCGAACCAGCTCGTGAGCATTTCCGCTTCCCTGATCCCTTTTCTTGAAAACGATGACGCCAACCGGGCGCTCATGGGTTCCAACATGATGCGCCAGGCCGTGCCCCTCCTGCAGACCGACGCCCCGCTGGTCGGAACCGGTGTTGAACATATCGTGGCCCGGGACTCGGGGGTCACCATCGTGGCCAAGAGGGACGGCCTTGTCGTGGATGTCAATGCGGCGCGCATTGTTTTGCAGCATGAACCCTCGGACAACCAGGCCGCCAAGGACGTAACCATATACAACCTCTCCAAATTCGTTCGCTCCAACCAGAACACCTGCTTCAATCACCGGCCCATCGTCCGGAAGGGGGAATGGGTGAAGAAGGGCGAAATCATCGCAGACGGACCCGCGACGGACAAGGGGGAGCTTGCCCTGGGTAAAAACGTCATGGTCGCTTTTATGCCGTGGGGCGGGTATAACTTCGAGGATTCCATCCTTGTGAGTGAGCGCCTCGTCAAAGACGGTGTGTTTTCGTCCGTGCATATCGAGGAATTCGAAGTGCTGGCCAGGGACACCAAGCTCGGCCGCGAGGAAATTACCCGCGACATTCCCAATGTCGGCGATGAGGCATTAAAGGACCTGGATGAAAGCGGGATTATCCGGCTCGGGGCAGAAGTCGGACCTGGTGATATCCTTGTTGGAAAAGTGACCCCCAAAGGGGAAACCCAGCTGTCCCCGGAAGAAAAGCTTCTCAGGGCCATTTTCGGCGAAAAAGCCGGGGAAGTGAAGGATACCTCGCTCAGGGTGCCCCCCGGGGCCAAGGGGATCGTCATCGATGCGAAAGTCTTTTCCCGCAGGGGCGTGGAAAAGGACGACCGGGCGAAATCCATTGAAGACGAAGAAATTGCGGCCCTCCAGCGGGATCGGGATGATGAGATACGTATCATCGAGGAGATGGCAAAAAAAGAGATTGTCGAATATCTGGCGGGCAAGAAGATCGAAGAAAACCTTCTCGACGGTAAAAAGGTGCTGATTTCCGGCAAAACAACCATGGACCGGAAGACGCTGGAGACCGTCCCCCTGCGCTGCTTTGAGAAAATCGTTCTGACCAACAAAAAGGCCGAAGAAAAAATTGCCGATATTTTTTCAAGGTGCCGGGAGCAGAAGGACGCTGCAAAGGCGTCATTCGAGCACCATGTCAGCTCCATTGAAAAAGGGGATGACCTCCCACCGGGCGTAATCAAGATGATCAAGGTTTACATGGCCATGAAGCGGACCCTGTCGGTCGGCGACAAAATGGCGGGACGTCATGGAAACAAGGGGGTTGTTTCCCGCATCCTGCCCGAGGAAGACCTGCCATACTTCCTCGACGGCCGCCCTGTGGACATGGTCTTGAACCCGCTGGGCGTCCCTTCCCGGATGAATGTCGGGCAGATCCTTGAGATTCACCTGGGCCGTGCCGCCAAGGGGCTGGGCGACCAGATTACGCAACTGCTGGCGGAGAAGAAGCATGATGCGCTGCGTGAAAAATTTGCCTCGATTTTCAAGAGCGGCCCTGAAAGTGAAGAAATCGGAAAAATGCCGGACCAGGACCTTGAAACCCTAGCATACTACAACAGGGATGGCGTTTACATGGCCACCCCCGTTTTTGACGGCGCCCGGGAAGAAGAAATCAAGTCACTGCTGGAAGAAGCGGGCATATCCCGAACCGGTCAGGCAACGCTTTTTGACGGCCGGACCGGGGAGCCGTTCAAGGAAAAGATTACGGTGGGCGTGATGTACATGCTGAAGCTCCACCACCTGGTCGATGACAAGCTGCACGCCCGTTCCATAGGGCCCTATTCACTGGTAACCCAGCAGCCGCTTGGCGGCAAGGCCCAGTTCGGGGGGCAGCGCCTTGGCGAGATGGAGGTCTGGGCCATTGAAGCTTATGGCGCAGCCTATGCGCTCCAGGAATTTTTGACCGTCAAGTCAGACGACATGGCCGGACGTACCCGGATGTATGAAAAAATCGTCAAGGGGCAAAACGTATTTGAACCCGGGCTGCCCGAATCTTTCAGGGTGCTTACCAAGGAGCTGCAGAGCCTTGGACTGAATATCACCCTGGTTGAAGAAGAATAGCGCTCTGCGCAAACAACCATATAATGCGAGGAGTCAAACATTGGAAACGATCTACGATTTCTTCATCAAACCGAAGAATCCGAATCGTTATAAAGGCGTCGGCATTGCACTGGCGTCCCCGGAGCAGATCCGAAGCTGGTCGTTCGGGGAGATAAAAAAGCCTGAAACCATTAACTATCGGACTTTCAAGCCGGAACGGGACGGCCTCTTCTGCGCCAAAATTTTCGGGCCCATCAAGGATTACGAGTGCAACTGCGGGAAGTACAAGCGCATGAAGCACCGCGGCGTCATTTGTGAAAAATGCGGCGTGGAAGTGATTCAGTCAAAGGTCCGCAGGGAGCGGATGGCGCATATCGATCTGGCGGCGCCGGTAACCCATATATGGTTTATGCGGAGCCTGCCCAGCAAGATTGGAAACCTCCTTGACCTGACCTTGAAGTCGCTGGAAAAAGTACTCTACTTTGACAACTATATCGTGATCGATCCCAAGGATACCGGGCTTTCCAGGCTTCAACTGTTAAGCGAGGAAAAATACCGGGAAGCGCGTGCGATCTATGGGAACAAGTTCGAGGCCGGGATCGGCGCAGAAGCGATCCGGGCGTTTCTCGAACAGGTCGACGTGGAGGCGCTCTACAACGAGCTTCGCGAGGAAATCCTGGTAACCGGTTCGGATGCCAAGCGAAAGAAGCTGGCCAAGCGGCTTAAGGTGGTCGACGCCTTTCGGAAATCCGGACTCGACCCGGTCTGGATGATTTTAAACGTCATCCCGGTCATGCCCCCGGATCTGCGGCCGCTTGTGCCACTGGAAGGCGGGCGGTTCGCGTCATCGGACT
>SKZX01000353.1 GCA_007127175.1 Desulfobacterales bacterium | reverse complement strand
TTTCTTTGCCGTAAAAAAACGACTTTTTACAGTTTCATCAAAAAAAAAGAAAAAAAGCGGAAGCATCTATATCTGATTCTGAAGCAAGATGAAACATTATTCAAAAAAAAGCCAATATGTCAACCATCAATTTTGTTTCAGGCAAAATTTTATTTCCAGCAACCGAATGCAATATTTAGAATCATTTTGAAACATCTATTTAAGGACTTCACTGTACTTCCTCCGGATTTCCCGCTTGAGAAGCTTGCCCGTGGGCGTTTTGGGCAAAGCACGGACAAATATGATCTTTCTGGGGACCTGGAAAGACGCCAGATGGCGCCGGCACAAACCGAATATTTCATCCTCATGCATGTCGCAGCCCTTGGCAGGCACGATTACAGCGATGGGCGCATCTGTGCCATCAGGATGCGGCACGCCGACGACCGCAACCTCCTCAACGCGATCGTCAAGATAAATGACCGATTCCACCATCCGCGAGATAACGGCTTCCGCCCCGGACCTCACCACGTCTTTTTTTCGGTCAATGACCGAAAGGTAGCCGTCTTCATCCAGTGCACCCAGGTCGCCCGAGTGAAACCAGCCGCCTTCCATGGCATTTTCCGTTGTTTCGGGGTCCTTGAAATACATCATCATGACATGGGGCCCCCTGCCGCAAATCTCTCCGGATCGACCGGACCCCCGGACCATCCGGCCGTCGTCCGATTCCAGCCGCATTTCCATGTTCAAACCGGCCCTGCCGGCCGAACCGGGTTTTTCCTGCAACGCCTTCCCTTTTATCATGGTATGGTAAGGCGCCAGCTCTGTCTGCCCATAAAAATTATAGATTTTCGCCCCGTCAAACCGTTTCTTCAATTCTTTCAGAACCTCCGCCGGCATGGCAGACATGCCGCAGTAAATTTTTTTCAGGCTTGAGAGGTCATATGAATCAAAACCCGGGTGACTGATCATGCCGATCCAGACCGTTGGGGTCGCAAACAGCATGGTGGCGCCATACGTTTCAATGTTTTCCAGGATGCCGCCGATATCCGGCCCCATCAGGATGTTCGTGCCCCCGATATAAAAAACCGGGTTCATGAACACGTTTCTCTGCACACTGTGGTACAGGGGAAGGGCATTGATGCAGATATCGGAGGGGTTGTAGTCACCGTCAACAATACAGCTCATATAGGATGCGAGCAGGGATTGATTATTGATGACGACACCCTTGGGTGCGGACTCTGTTCCGCTGGTATAGGACAACTGGCAGGGGTCTTCGATCCTCAGGGTCACATCCGGTTCCACATCGGCATATTGCATGCACCAGTGGTCGAATTCCAGGAAGCGGCCGGAGGGGGGCGGCTCGCCCATCCCCTGATTTGACCAGATCAGGGCTTTGATACTGGGCATCCGGGCAATATTGTTTTCAACCAGGTCGGAAAAGGCGTCTTCCACCACCAGCACCTTGCTTTCCGAGTGATTGATACAGAATTGTATTTCTGTACTGCTCAGCAGATAATTGATCGGGAGATAAACGGCCCCGGCCTTGCAGCACCCCAGCCAGGCCAGAACGTGGTGCAGGGTGTTGTGCGCCAGAACCGCGACACGGTCATATTTCCCCACGCCAAGGGCGATCAGCGCGTTTGCCGTTTGGTTGCTCGCCTTTTCAAGCGCCAGGTAGCTCATGGGCTTGCCCTGAAAAACCAGCGCCGCCTTTTCGGGGTGCCGGTGGGCGCTGCGTCGGACCATGTCGGCGATGACCCATCGATTCACACGATTGTAGCGGTTTAGCAGAAAGTCGAGATCCGGCCCGTTGAATTCACCAAAACGGGCTTTAAAATTTTGCCTGTCAATCGGCATCATTCCACCTCATAAAATTCAGGTTGCAAACCCACATCGCATAAATGATCTCCAGTTAAGGGAAGATGGCCTCGTAAAAAGTCGTTTTCAGACGGCTTTGTAGCACAATGGCACCAACAATTCAATCCATCAATTTCTTTACGCTTTTCCCCTTTGCCGGCAAAGACCATAACTACCCTCTTGACACCCGCCACGAATAAAGATAGGCACAAAAGAACAGTTCAATCATGACAGGCAGCATTAAAACAGGGGATGTTTTCCTTAAATATGATCACTTTGGGATTAGTATTTCAGGCATAAAACAACCGCCCGAAAAGGACATTTTCATGAACGAGTTGATCAAACAGATTACCCATGAAATAAACAACCCATTGGCCATTATCAGTGAAGAAGCCGGATGGATGCAGGACATTTTGAGCAGAAAAGAAATGAAGAAGCTCGCCGATTGTGATATCCTGACACATACGCTCGCCGAAATCAGCAGGCAGACGGCCCGCTGCAAAAAAATAACCCACAATCTGAGTCAATACGCGTCATTGAAGCAATTGCCAAGGCAGATATACCATGAAATCAACGAGGCTTTGGATGTTATAAGCAAAGAAGCAGAAAGGATGAACAAAGAGGCAGAAAGGATGAAGGACGTTTTATCCGAAAAAGAGATAAAGATTGAAGACTATGATGAACTGTTGAACTCGCTTTTGGAAATCGCCAGGCAGGCACGCCGCTGTAAAAAAACCTCTGAAAACCTCGCTGCCAATTCTGAAACTGTGCATTCAAACGACCCATGACGGGCCTGTTGTCCACTCTTTAAAAACAAAGCGCACCGGGAACAAATTTGAACCCATCTCAAAATTCGGATTTCGGTTCAAGATCGCGGCGGCGACTTGTTTCAAACCGCAGACATACTCGCGTATTTCGAGGATTTGAAATAAGACGCCAACAAAGATATTGGGCCGAAAGATAATTTTGAGACAGGTTACAGCCAATCGCAAAGAATTCAGCCAGCCTGTTTTCAGTCCGCACCGGTCAGAAAACGCAGGATATGCGGATACACATAGGACAAAAGGATCAGTACAGCCGCACTTAAAGGCCAGAACCACGGCTTTCGGATAAACTGCGGATTCCATGCATTCTTTCCCCGGGGCAAATTGTGCAACGGCTTCAAAAGCTGGTACAAGGGATCGGCCGCCTTCTCATCGACCTCGCCGGTCGTACCGCCCTCCTGTTTGGCCCCGGGACCTTTCACGCCTGCCGAATCGCCTTTTACATCATCTTTTTTTTCAGTCATGCCCATCTAAAACCGGACTGATTTTTCCAGCTTGTCAAGCCGGCTTCTTTCTTCTGCCTTTTTCAACCTGTCGTCCCGCTCTTTCTTGACCTCAAAAGCACCGTTTATTTTCAAAATCAGGTTGTCGATCTCGCACGGCTTCATCAGATAATCAAAGGCACCATTTCGCATTCCTTCTATGGCCGTGTCAACCGTGCCGTGCCCCGTCAGTAGAACCACCTCGATGCCGGGGTCCGATTTTTTGATTTCACCAAGGGTTTCGATTCCATCGAGGCCGGGCATCTTGATATCGAGGACAATAACGTCCACTTTTTTTTCTTTCAAGAATTCAAGCGCTTCTATACCGCTGCCCAGATCCTCGACATCAAAACCCTTTTCCTTGAGCCGCTTGGCAAGCGTGGTCCTGAATCGTTCTTCGTCGTCCACCAAAAGAAGCCTGGGCCCTTTTGTTTTTTGAGTAAACATGCCCCCTTTTCCCCCTTTTGCCTGCTTGATTGAATACACCGAAAATGTTGTGGATACTATATGCCCTATTGCATTGCCGGTCAAGAAAAAAGAACTTCCGCAAACGCCGGAAAACACCGGCCTGGCAATATTAACGGGATATGTACACAAGGCTTGTAAACGTGTTGTTTACACCATGTAAACATTTTTTTTTACACGCATCGCCTCCGGGGCTTCTGCAAAAACCCCTGTAACCAGGCATTGCCTTCTCAAATGAGCGTTTCATACGATGGTATGATTATTGCTTAAATGTTTTGAGACGGAATAGGCGGAGCAATAAAACAGTCAAGGAGGGTGCTTATGGCGATCAATTTCCGAATTCAGCGACACAAGCGCAATAATGAACTCCACATCAGCCTTATCGGGGATTTTGACGGGAGTTCCGCCATGGAACTGCTTCACGCGCTTCACGCGCATGCCGGCAATGCCTTGAAAATATACATCCACACTGGCTTTATTTCATCCATGGCACCTTTTGGCGAGGAAGTGTTCAAGAAACGCTTTTCTTTCCTTTGGAAAAGCGATAACATTTTAGTTTTTACCGGCAGATACAGAAACCGCATGGTACCGGAAGCCTGCAACTGAAGCACGGGTGGCCCGAAAACGATTTCAACAGGAAACGCGCATGACATGGGGCGCATTCTCATCATAGACAACCAGCAGTTCCGGCGGGAAAAATTGTCCCGCTACCTTTCGGAAGCGGGCTATCAGTGTTTCGACACCGAAGGCCTTCACACAACAGGCACGCCTTGCCTGACCGGGATTGATATGGTCATCATCAACTTTCACCCCGATGCCGACGGGACATGGGGGCAGTATTTCGGGATCAAGCAGCAGCATCCCGCCCTGCCGGTTCTCGTTTACGCGGAAGATGGTTTTCAGGCATTCAGAAGTCTGAAGCAAGCCATTGCGAACGTATTGCAAAAAGGTTCCCGCGATCCTTCAAACATCCTTTGCCCCTGCCGGGCATACACACTTGAAAACTGATGAGTGCTTCCTCCGCCGGTCTTGGCGGATCTCAAACGAAACACTTACATGGCCGTTCACCTGTTGGCGCATCTCCAACTGAAATATAGCCGGCAACGGCAGCAACATTTTTTTTACAAGTGCTTACCGTGACAGCATTGAATACCCCAAAAAAAACGCCTGTTTCCCGGTTTTTTTATGACCGGCGTGATCACGACCTCCTTTTCATGGTCAACGAAATGTTAGCGGGTGACAGAACGGTCATCCATGATCAAAGACGCTTTTTTCACGAACTCCACCCCCGCGGCATAAAGGAAATGGCCGAGTCCAAGGGGTTAAGAATTGCATATGCCGTGATCCATCTCCTCCAGTCCCTGGACAAGGGGCAAATGGACCAGCGCATATGCGCGCTCAGGGCTCTTCGTGATGAAGTGCTGTGCAGCACCGACCAGCACATGCGGATGAACACAGGACGCGTGCTCATAGAAATAATGAAGGACCTCGTGCGCGCTGCGGGCAACCATCCCCGGCAGCTGGAACTGGCCCACGATTTTCGTGCGGCGGCATCGGGCAAACCGCGCATTGTGCGATTTTTTCTGAAAAAATACCGGCTTTTGGAAATGCCCGAAGAATGGAACCAGCTCGCATTTGACGATCATGTTCACGATGCCAATACAAAGGGCCGAAAATCCGCCACCCACCTCATCATGGATGCATGGATAAAGGGCATTCGAAGGCTGCGGGTCATATATTACAACTTCATAAGACCGGAAAGCGCCGAGGAACTCATGAAGGCAGCCGCCATCATGGATATCGAAATCCGCATCGGCATCGAGTTTTCTGTTGCTTTCCACGGCGGGCTTGCACAGATCATATGGGTTCCACGCGGGTTTACCGATGCCCCTGACTTTATACGATTTTTATCCGATGACGCGGTTGATGCCCTCATGAACGATGGGGGCGAGGTCTCGGATTTTCAACGCAATCACGTTCTGGAGGTGCTTGAAAAATTCAACCGCGTCGATCGGGAGTCCATCGCCAGGCAATTTGAAATCACGTTCCCAAAACTCGAGGTCGCAGCCTTTCTTGCCAGCGTCGGGGCCGGCCAGGCGTCCCTGCTCCACCTGGCAAAATTCATTCATGGGGCGCTGCTGCCGATTTTGAAAACAAAAGTCGGGAAGTTGCGCCATGAATACAAAAGTGCCGGCCCGGACGAAAAGGAGCGCATCGGGAAGGCGGTCAAAGCGATGGATCGGTTTGACATGGACCTGATTCATGCGCTTTACCTGAAACCGGCCCAGAAACCCCATGACCCGCAAGATCTGCCGCCCCTGATGAAACTGACGGCGCAGGACCTGATCCAACGCCTTGACCGGCTTCGCTCAGGATACCGGATCACCCTGAACCTGACCCACATGGAGGTGGAGGACGTTCTGGAACTGATCTATGACTGCAAGGGGCGCATCACGCGGCTCGAAATTTTCAACCTCAAGGACTACTCCGAGGGGATTGTCGATCACATCCCGGAAATCCATGCGCTGCAATTGTGCATCAACAGCGGCAATGTCATCAAGCTGAAGCGGATGATTACGGATATCATCCAACGGATAGAAGCGCATCCCGATCCGGCAAGACAATCCCGCACCCCTAAAATGAAGCAGATTCTGGCAGACATCGAATCCCTTATCCATATGTATAAGGACAAGGCGCTCAAGGGCCGCATCGGCAGCGACTCAACGGGCTATTCACCCGGGCGCTACGGCATGGGGATCGCCGTCCTGGATACACTGCCCCAACAGTCGAAAAAAATGATGGCCGATCATGACATGGCCCCATCGCGCATCCCCTTTCAAGTGCCTGTTTCACTGAGAAAAACCTATCTGCCGGGCAACGACAGGACCGGCCCCTTGGCGCTTTTAATGAAAGGCTTGCGCCAGATCCCCGGTCTTCAGCACATGGGGCGGCCCTGCAGCAAAGAATACCTGGCCCGGGTCGATTTCATCCGAATGGTTGAAAAGGGGAACATCATAACCCTTGGCGGAATCCAGAAAGAGCCCTCAAACGGTCTTTTTCTGGACCCGCCCCCTGAAAGACCGGACCGGCCAACCCGATCATGGCGCTACCTTCAGACCCGCTGGAAAAACCTTCTGAAAATCCTGGCAGGTTTTATCCCGGCCCTTTTGACGTTTCTATTGACCCATGACTGGTGGCCGCTGATGTTTTTCGGGGCTTTTATCTGGTTCGGCATCACCGCTTTCCGAAACATCATCCAGGCGGTTGTGGCAGGGGGCGGTTCCAGGCGATCCTCCCTGCTCCGGTGGAATGATTTCATCAACTGGGACAGGCTGGCAGATTCCCTCATGTTTACAGGCTTTTCCGTCCCATTGCTGGATTATCTCATTAAAACGGTGATCATGGACCAGGGCTTTGCCGTCACAACGGAAAACGCCCCGATCGTCCTTTATACGGTCATGGCCCTGGTGAACGGCATCTACCTGACCAGTCACAACCTGTTCCGGGGGCTACCCCGGGAAGCGGCTTTTGCCAATTTTTTCAGGAGTGCGCTGTCAATACCCGTAGCCATTGGCCTCAATGCGGCATTAGGCTCTTTTCTGGGGGTCATCGGCGTGGTAAATGCCGGCCTGCTGCTGCAAAGCTGGGCCGCAGTGATTTCAAAGTTCGCTTCGGATCTGGTTGCAGGCGTGATCGAGGGGTCTGTTGACCGGATGAAAAATATCAACAGCAGAATGATGGACTACAGTCAGCGGCTGGGGCAGTTTTTCAACGTATATGCCCGGCTCGAGATGCGGTTTCCCGAAGACGACGTCTATGACCTGCTTGACAAACCAAAACAATGGTTCGAGTCATCGGGCCAGTCATCCAAAGACCTGATTCGCATCCTGATCATCAATGCCCTTGACCTTCTGTACTTCTGGATGTACCAGCCCAGGGCGCGGACAGCATTCCGGAATCTTCTTGCGGGAATGCCGCCCGACGAACGCTGCGTGCTGATCCGGGCCCAGAAAATTCTTCATATGGAGCGCGAAATCAGCCAGATGTTCATCGATGGCATCGCGGGCAGGAATTTTTCAAAACCGCTGGCGTTTTATCTGGGCCAGTCAAAAACATACCTCGACGCCGTGGAACAGCTGAATGCCTCGTTTGAAGACAGCATCACCTGCAGCCCCGAAGAAAAATGAGGACATTGACCTTCAGCATTTTTCGTGAATGCGCAAAACCCTTTCAACCATATGCGAGAAGGCTTTTTCCACCCGCTTCCGGGCCGCGGGTGTCAACCCTTCGCCAAAACCGAAGTCGTCCCCCTGGACGGACAACACCCAGACCGGCGGGTTTCTATG